>JAUWQC010000005.1 GCA_030611285.1 bacterium
TCAAGATCTATGGAATCATTAAACAGGGCGAAGAAAATTTTAGGAAGCAGAGCAGCAGGTGTAATTTTTACCAGAGAAAATCACAAGGCCGTATCGCTGGCAAACTGTATTTTAATATGCACTCCTGACGATGTTATAAACAGAGTATGCAGTGAGATTTTTAAAGACAAAAGTAAAAATTTTAAAAATTACTATGTAATTCATTTTAGTGGATCTAAATCACTGGAGGTATTGAATTCAGCCAGGGCAGCAGGAGCTGAAATTGCGTCAATCCATCCATTAAAATCTTTTGCTTCAATACAGGAGGCGATTAAATCTTTACCAGGAACTGTTTTTGGAATAACTTATTCCAGCGCAGAATCAAAAAAAATGGCTGAATTTCTGGTAAAAAGCCTGGGAGGGGAAATAATCGAGGTAGAAGATAACAAGAAACCGCTTTATCACGCTGCAGCATGTGTGGCTTCCAACTACCTGGTTACTCTTATAAATTATGCGGTACTAATACACAAAAAAATGGGCATAAAACCGGAAGATTCTTTAAAAGGCTTGATGGGACTGGTGGAAGGCACGGTAAGCAATATAAAGAAGATGGGTACAGAAAAGTCACTGACCGGCCCTATAGCCAGGGGAGACGTGGGCACAATTAAAGAGCATATAAATAGCTTTAATGAATTTTTTTCTAAAGAAGACGCTGCTTTATATAGAATGATGGGCATTGAAACCAGCAAGATCGCGTATCAGAATAAATGGATAAAAGAGAGCACAGTAGAGAAATTAAAAGAAATACTTAAAGAATAGAAAGGGGATATTATGGCTGAAAAGAAATTAACCACCAGCGATTTAGTAGAAATGAAGAAAAAAGGTGAAAAAATAACCATGCTTACAGCTTATGATCATCTTATGGCATCTCAACTGGACGACTGTGGTATAGACTTAATTCTGGTTGGCGATTCTGTGGGGAATGTGCTGCTGGGATATGAGAATACAATACCGGTTACAATGGATGAAATGATTCACCACTGCCGGGCAGTCACCAGGGGAGTAAAAAGGGCGATGGTGATTGGCGATATGCCATTTATGTCTTATCAGGCAAGTGCGGAGGAAGCAGTAAGAAATGCCGGGAGGTTTTTAAAAGAGGCTGGTGCTGAGGCAGTAAAACTTGAAGGTGGAAAAGAAGTTTATAAAACTATAAAAATGATTGTTGATTCCGGAATTCCGGTTATGGGTCATCTGGGGCTTACCCCGCAGTCGGTTTATAAATTAGGAGGTTATGGAGTTAGAGGGGAGGACAAGGGACAGGCTTTAAAAATGTTGGAAGATGCCAGAGGGCTGGAAGAAGCTGGAGTATTTTCAATAGTGCTGGAGAAGATTCCTGCAAAACTGGCAAAAAAAATAACACAGCAGATAAGCGTTCCCACAATTGGAATAGGAGCAGGGGTAGACTGCGACGGTCAGGTGCTTGTAACCCATGACATGCTAGGGCTTTTTGAAAAATTTAAGCCAAAGTTTTCTAAAAGGTATGCTGAAGTTGGGAAGGAAATGAAGAGATGTTACCGGAAATATATAAAAGAGGTGAAAAATAAAGTGTTTCCTGCAGAAGAACATTCTTATTAAAGTAATAGATTAAATTCCTCTTTTAATACGCTTTTACTACCAAAGTAAATTTAGTCTACGGTAATGGAAATAATCAAAAAAATAAATGATTGTAAATTAATCATAAACCGCCTTAGAGAGAAGGGTTATAAGATAGGCTTTGTTCCCACTATGGGGTTTCTGCATGAAGGACATATAAATCTTATTAGAATGGCAAAAAAGGATTGCGATAAGGTGTTTATAAGCATTTTTGTTAACCCAACTCAATTTGGCCCGGATGAAGATTTTAAAAAATATCCCAGAGATATAAAAAGAGACAGCGCCCTGGCAGAAAAAGAGGGGGTAGACTATATATTTTATCCAACGGTACAGGAAATGTATGGCTCAGACCATAAAACCATGGTCGAGGTAAAAGAGTTGGGTAAGATTATGTGCGGGCAACATAGACCTGGTCATTTTGAAGGAGTAACCACTATAGTTTTGAAGTTATTTAATATTATAGATGCGCATAAAGCCTACTTTGGACAGAAAGATTACCAGCAGATGATAATAATAAAAAAAATGGCAGCTGACCTGAATCTGGATATCGAGATTGTAAGCGGCCCTACCATAAGAGAAAGAGACGGCCTTGCTATAAGTTCCAGAAATAGGTATCTTTCTGCGGAAGAGAGAAGAAATGCCGCTATTTTGTATGAATGCCTGAATCTGGCTGAAGATATGGTTAAAAACGGCGAAAAAGAGCTGGGAAAAATAAAAAAAATAATTTTAGGAAAACTGGAGGATAACAGGTTTGTTAAGAGCGTAGATTATTTTGAATTTAGAGACCCCCGGACACTGGAAGAAATAAAGAGAGCGGATAAGAAGTATAAGGGAATCCTGGCTGCAGCTGCTGTATGGTTTGGAAAGACCAGGCTTATTGACAATAAGATTATAAAAGTATAAAAGCAATAAATATATATATTATTTAATTTAGGTGAACCTAAGTAGCAGAAGGAGGGAAAGTGTTAATCTGTATTTTAAAAAGCAAGATTCACAGAGCAACAGTAACCGGTGCTGAAATTAATTATATGGGGAGCATAAGCATAGATAAAAACTTGATGGAGCATGCAAAAATACTTCCTTATGAAAGAGTACTGGTGGTAAGCCTGGATAGCGGGGAAAGACTGGAAACCTATGTTATAGAAGGAGAAGCCAGTAGTGGAGAAATTTGTATAAATGGAGCAGCTGCAAGGAGAATATTTAAAGGCGAGAAGATTATTGTTTTATCCTTTGCTTATATAGAAGAGAAAGAAGCGCCAGACTACCGGCCAAAAATAGTTTATGTAAACACCAAAAATGAGATTACAAATGAAGAAAATCATGTGGAGAAAGATGATCAGTGCTAGACTACGAAAGAACGCATCTAATATATTTAAAATATTTATAATACATCTAATTACAATTATTCTTTTATCATTTATCCTTTTAACATCTTGCAAGATTAAAGATAATCCTGATGAGCAAATAATAGATTATAGTGATTATAAAAATAAAAGCAGCTTATATTTATTTGATTATGAAAAAATTGTGTTGGAAAGTACTGGCTCTATTGATGTAAAAATTGAGAACTGCAACCTGTATTTAGATATTTACGAAGACCTGGTAATACTGGGTGAGGTAAAAAATGATTCTAAAGTAAATAAAACCAATATAGAGATTACTATTGATTTCTATGATAAGGGTGGAGAAAAGATAATATCTACAGCCATTCCTGCTCACATTAATTATCTTAGAGGAGGGAGCAGGTTGCCATTTTATTATTACCTGACTGAAAGAGAGAAGTATATAGATATATCTAAAATAAAAATAGGAGTTAATTATAAGGATTGTTATGAAAGATTTAAAGGGAATCCTATAGTTGAAAATGAAAGCTATTATTATAAGGAAGACTATTTAATTATTGAAGGTAAAGTAATTAATATAGGTGAAGGAAAAATAAGGAACCTAAAACTTTTTTGCACTTTTTACAATGATAAAAACCAGGTTGTGTTTATAAAACAGTGTTACTTATCCAGAGAGGAAATGACTGCCGAGCAAGAGCAGAAGGTTACTTTAAAAGTGCTGCTTGATGAATATTTGCCTGTGTTTACACATTACAGATTTGAAGTATTTTTTGAAGATGAAATTAAAACACCGGCTTAATTCATATCCAATCCTTATATTTAAAATAAACAAGCATACCTATGATTATTATACTCATTGAAACCACAATTATGATAAAGGCGAAAGGGCTGTGTCCTAAAGGAAGTCCGACATTCATTCCATAAATCCCGGATATAAGAGCAAGAGGGAGAATTATTACGGAAAAGATAGTAAGCATACGCATTATGTCGTTAATCTTATTTGATAACAGTGACTGATGAGCATCATGCACCCCCTCTATTAATTCCTTACAATTTTCGAGGGTATCCCAGATCTTTTCTATATGATCTACCAGATCGCTGAAGTAAACCTCCAGAGCCTCTATAAGGAAATCCATATCTTTTATCTCCAGAGTTTTAAGAAGTTTTCTCTGCGGAAAGATTATGTTTCTAAATGTTAGAATATTGGTTCTGATGAGCAGTATATCCTTAACATTTTTACTGCTCGCTTTTTTGAAAATTGCATCCTCAACATTATGTATATTCCTGTAGATTTTATTAAGTATGGGGAAATTATAATCAATGAGCGAATCAATTACTTTATGTAAGAGGTAACCGGACCCTTTATCCAGGATTTGATGACTTTCAGCCAGGTAATTAAATGTATTCTGGATAGGCTTGCACAGCCCGTGATGGACGGTTACCAGAAAATTATTTCCAATAAAAATGTTTACGGCAAAGGGTACAAGTCTTCTGGTCTGCTTTATAAAGTAGGGTATATGCAGTACCAGAAAAAAGTAGTCATCATATTCATCTAATTTCGATCTTTCAATGATACTCAGGCAGTCTTCGATATCCAGGGGGTGGAAATGAAAATGATCAAGCAGAAATTGCATGTTTCCTTTGCTTGGATTCTCAATATCAGTCCAGACAAGGTATTCCGCATTATTAATATAGTAGGGAATACTTTTGAGAGTAACTTTTTCCAATAACTTTTTTTCATTCTTATCATAAACCAGAGTTTTCATTAGAACTCACCCCTTTATTTAAATCTTTACAGAATTTTATAATTTTTTATAAAAAAAAGAAATGTAAATTTATTAATATATTATTGAATTAAAAGTAAACTTATAAAACACATTAACCAGTAAAAAATAAATAATGGTTTTATTTGACAGTCATTTTTTATGATTTTATGATATGGAATGAAAATTGCATTTATAATATAATTGGTGAAAGTCTGGTCATATTAATAGAATTGAGGATATAAGGGTATAAAATGATTGGAAATATGTTTAAGGTCAAAAGCAGAGCTCAGGGAAGATTAATAATAATGTCTATTGCGCTCTCCTTATTTTTTTTATTAAACACCTCATCATGTAATTTAATCAATCCTCGGGTAGAAGAGGATATGGGAAAAGCGAAAGAGGAAGTAGCGGAGGAGGGGGAAGGTGAAATTACAGCTGGTGAAAAAAATATGACCCGGATAACTCTCTGGGATTGCCTTGACCCTAAAGAGAGATTTGTCCTGATAGAAAGCGTGGATAATTTTATGGTTGAAAATGAGTATATCGATATAGAAATAGGACATTTTAGGAACCAGGAGGAGCTGGAAGATCAGTTTGAAGCTGCTAGTCTGGCCGGCGCAGGACCCGAATTAATGCTGATTGATTTTGACGGAGTTCAAAGACTTGCTCCAGAGCATGTGTTAAAAGAAATAACCGGTGAAGAAAATGGGTTTGATTACTCTTCATTTCTAGACGGTCTTGTAGAAATTTCTGAATATAACAACAAAAATTACGTAATTCCTTTCAGGAGCTCTGATTTTTTAGCCCTTTTTTATAATAAAGACTTGATAGATAAACCCCCTATGGATTTTGAAGAAGTTATTGAATATTGCAATGAAGTGAATAATTTTAAGGAATGGACTTATGGATTTTTGCTAAATGCCAGTGAGCCTGACTGGATAATACCTTTCATAGGAGGATATGCAGATTTTACAGGAGGATACTCAGATTGGATTGTTGATTATAGTTCCGGTTCACTGACTTTAGACACCAACGCTACTGAAAAGACTATGGAATTCTTAACTTACATATATAATGAAGAAAAAATTTTGCCTTATAATATAGAATATGGAGAGATAAATGAGTTATTCAAGAGCGGGAACGCTCATATGATTATCAACAATATCCGGTCTATAGAAGAATATCAGGAAGCTGGATTAAACTTTGGGGTATCAAAAATACCCAGGGCCTGGCAGAGCGAAAAATACCCTACGCCTTTAATTTCAGGCCTTGGTTTTATTATAAATTTAAATTGTTACGGAAGTGAATTAGCGGCCGTAAATGAATTTATACAATATATGCTAACTGAAGAGGTACAGATAGACTGGACATCAAATACAGATACTTTTCCGGTTTTAGAGAATATTGATAGAAATGAGAAAGTTAGAAATGATGACATAGTTTACGGCGCCTTTCAGCAGGCGAAGTTGTGCCGGGGTAAACCTCATGAAGAACTTATAAGGGTAATAAGAGATGCTATAAGGGATAACGTTAAAAATGTCATATCCGGGGATATGCTGCCCGGGGACGCAGCATTGAAAATTCAGGAAGATGCCCTTAGATTAAGATCCGGCGCTATTTCTGTTGAAGAGGCTGCAGAAGTTGAAGAAACAGAAGAAGCTGTAGATGCTGAAGAAATAGAATAAACATTTAATCTTTTAAAAAATGAGGGAGAATGTGAAATGAGTGAAAATAATGGGTTTAAGTCTTTTTTTATAAGAGGTCTTATCATAATAGTGATAGCGATAGTCTTTTTATTTATCGGGGGAGCGCTTACGTTGGGTATTCTGTCTGTAATAAATAAAGTATCTCCATCGGATTTGCTTAAAGGCTTTACTGGTAATGAAGAACAGGTTACGCCTGAACAAAAAACACAGGAAGATGAATTAGTAGAAGAAGAGGCAGGCGCGGCAGGACTAGACGAAAAACGGGAAGGCAGTGAGCTTTTACTTGAAGAATTTGATAAAGCAATAAATGAAGTTGTAGAAGGTATTACTCCTTCAGTTGTAAATATAAGAGTCACTATAAAAGTCCAGGATATATTTGGGCAGATACAGGAAGAAGAGGGAATAGGTTCCGGAGTGATTTATACTGAAGATGGTTATATTATCACCAATAACCACGTAGCCGGAGATGCTGAGAAACTTATGGTTACCCTATATGATGGCAGCAATTATCCCGCAGAACTGGTAGGAGCAGATGAAAATACTGATGTGGCAGTTATAAAGATAGAAGCGGATAACCTTAAAAACGCCAGCTTCACCTCAATAGATAGCGCAAAAGTAGGAGATCTGGTTATTGCAGTAGGAAGCCCTTTTGGGCTTCAGCAAACTGTAACCACGGGAGTGATAAGTGCTAAGGGAAGGGATATTTCAGTTTCACAGGAAACACTTCCCATGGTTAACCTGATACAAACTGATGCCGCAATAAATCAGGGCAATAGCGGCGGTCCGCTGGTAAATTCAGCTGGGCAGGTAATAGGTATTAATACTTTAATATTTTCTCCATCAGGAGCAAGCGCAGGAATAGGATTTGCTATACCCAGTGACACAGTAGTCAATATTGCAGAACAAATCATAAAATTCGGCAAAGCAAGGATTCCTTTTATAGGTATAGAGATGGAAGAAAACAAAACGGACATAATTGGAGTGTACATTAAAAATACCACAGAAGGATATCCTGCAGAGAAGGCTGGAATAAAATCCGGAGATATAATCACTGAATTTGATGGGGTGGAGGTGCAAAATCCTTTAGAATTGATTGCGCAAATCTTAAGACGTGATGTAGGAGATGTAGTGAAAATAAAAATATATAGGGATGGAGAGTATTTAAATATCACCCTGGAATTGGTTGAGAGTCCAGCAACAGAGAATGTTGACTAGGCAGCTTTAAAGAGAGGGAAGCGTTGGAAAAATATAATAAGGGAAGCAAATATAGAGAAATAGATGAAAGAGTATTGGTTGCAAAGTCAAAAAAGGGAGACAAGGCTGCATTTGAAGAGCTGGTTAAGAAATTCTCAAAATATGTCTATACAACTGCTTTTTTTATATTAAGAGACACTCATGAAGCAGAGGATGTAAGCCAGGAAGTATTTGTAAAAGTATACCTGTCTATAAAGGGTTTTAGAGGACTTTCAAGTTTTAAAACCTGGATAAGGAAACTTACAGTAAATACCTGTATTGACAAACTAAGGCTGTACTCAAAAATAAAAGATAAAAAAGTTAGCCTTGACAAGATAACCGAGGAGCATGAAGTAGTATTTGCAAAATTCAGCCAGAGCCTTGAAAAAAGTTTTTTTAATAAAGAGACGGTAAAAAAAGTATTGAAAATTATAGTAAATCTCGATGAAAGTTACCGGATTCCAATAATTTTAAGGGACCTGCAGGATTACAGCTATAGAGAAATTTCAGAACTAACAGGTAAACCTATTGGAACGGTTAAGACAAATATACACCGGGCAAGAAAGATGGTAAAAGAAAAAATGAAAATGTATAGATGATAAAATAATGAGTTGAAACAAAAAAAACTAATTTTAATCTAATATAACAGGATTTAAAAACTTATAGAAATTATTTATTATGAATAATATAAATAGATATTTAAAAATTGCAAAAGATGCTGTTATAAAGCCTTCTGAAGATATAGATAAAAAAATAATAGACAGGATATCTCATATCAGCAAGTCAGATGAAAAACTATTGGATGAAAAGTTTATGGATTATTTGAAAAAAAGCAATTCAAGGTTATATATGACTATTGAAAAAATTAAAAACAATCCCGAAGCTTTTGCAGCTGAGGTAATAGCTGTATTTTTTATTATTATTTTTATTGCTTTTATGATTAAAATTTTTTTGAGCGAGGGGAAAACTGGTGGGGGGAACAATAGGTTATCTTCTCCTAAAGAGGATACTCAACAAGAATAACGCCACTATGATTATCCAGAACCAGGGATTGGTAAGCAGATTCCTTAAAGGCTCATATCCTAAATTACCAAAAACCCTCATAAGAAAATCTTCCAGCCAGGTATATATAATTTCAAATAGTGATCGCATATTTTCCATTGTAAAAAAATCTTTTATGGATTCCATAATTTATGAATTCTATCGTTTATTTGATATTTTGTAAAATTAATAAAATAATTAGGGAGCATCTATTATTTCGTAATAAATAATTGCAGCAGCTTCTGCAGCGAAATAATAGCCGCAAGTTTTATAGGAAGCTGAGATAATGACATGATACTAAGATTTAACCAGAAATATTAAAGGATAAGATGTTATATCAAAAAATACTTTTTGGATTTGGTTCAGTGGTAGCAGTAATTATTATTATATATTTGTTTTCAGCTATTTATGAATTTCTGACCCAGTCATACCATGTATATTATCCAAAAAAAGAAATTACGGCCACTCCTTTTGATATAAGGTTGTATTTTGAAGAAATCATTTTCAGTTCTTCTGACGGCGTAAACCTTTCTGGCTGGTTTGTGCCGGCAAGAAATAGTAAAGGGGTGATATTGGTTTTACATGGGAGTGGGGAGAATATTTCAACCAGGCTTACCTTTATAGATTATTTCAATAGAAAACTTGGGCTGTCTGTTTTTATAATTGATTACCGCGGATATGGTAAAAGCGAAGGCAGGCCAAATGAGAAGGGAACCTATCTGGATGCCAGGGCAGCCTGGGAATGTTTAACAGGTTCTAAGAAAATAAGACCTCAGGATATCATAATTTTTGGGCGGTCTCTGGGCGGCCCTATTGCAGCCTGGCTGGCTAAAGAGGTAAAGGCGAGAGCGTTGATTTTAGACTCTACTTTTACTTCAATCAAGGATATGGCAGCTGAGTTGCACCCCTATCTGCCGGTAAGAAGATTCTTCAAATTTGACTATTCTACTATTGATTATTTAAAAGGCGCAGGCATTCCGGTATTGATTATCCACAGCAGTGAAGATGATTATATTCCATTTTCCCACGCAATAAAGCTATATAATGCCGCAAATGAGCCCAGGCAATTCCTTAAGATAAGCGGCAAGCATAATGACAATTACATAAAATCAGAAGAAATCTATATAGAGGGCATAAGATCTTTTATTTCCAGATATTAAAAAAATTACAGAATTTCTTTTTTCATATATATCCAGTCCCGGTATCCGGTATACCTTTCTGCTATCCACGAAGATCTTACCACCAGATGATTAAACCCTAATTTTTTATACAGGTTATAGGCATTTTTATTCTTGCCGGCTACCCAGAGCTTTAAGACACTTTTTCTATATCTTTTTGCAAAATCTTCTACAAAGGATAGCATTTTTTTGGCTATGCCTTTTCTTCTGCTATTTACATCAACTGCAACATTGTCAATATAGATAGTCTTGCTGTCTATTTTGGGAGCCTCCAGGAAGGTTAAGATGAATGCCTTGACTGCTCTAAAGAAACCCAGGTATTTAACGAAGGTCCGAAAATTTTTGGTATAACTTTTAATGTTCTCTCTGGTTACTATCTCAACGATTCCAACTATTTTCCCATCTATTATGGCATTGTAATATCTTCCGGTATCAATGTTTGTGGTGATTTCTGATTTAATGATACTGTATGCAGCATCTTTGTTACTGCCAAATATAAATTTTAATTTTTCGAAAAATGCATCAAATTCTATTTTAAGGTAACTATCAAGGTCTTCTAATTTTAAATTACTTATCCGGATATTATGGGAATTGCTGTTTTGATTTTTAAAGTTATTCATTTGATAAATTTTTTTTATCAAGTAGCCTGCGGGCTTTTTGAAGATCCTTCCGATTGGTCAAAAGTTTTACTCCTCTTACACTCTGTAAGGGGGGATAGCTCTGCCCGGCATCATCTGAAAATATCTCGGCTTTAATGCCAAAACTTTCCAGGTAACTTTTAGCTATTTCCGCTTCTATCCTGGAATTAAAAGTTTTAATTGTAGATAACCTGTCCATATTATGCATTTAATTTTTGTTAATTATAATAAAGTTTTAGACTCTTAACTAATTTTTAGATAGATTAAAAGAAGTAAAATTATAGCACATCAATTGTATTTATAATACTGCAATACCTACGAATACTATACATGCAACTTTTGTTTGAAGAATTAACATCTATGATATAAACTAGTTTTAAAGCTCTGGCGACTGCAAACTTTAAATGTTGCCGGAAATTTATTTTTAACTTATAGGTTATATAAAATAAGAAAGTTTTTATGATAAAAAAATCACTTCTTCTAAAAATTTATGAAGCAGCCAGTATGCAGAGATGGAATGACCAGATCCGCACAATTGAGCTTACGGAGCTGGATAAACAGGCCCATAAGATGATTGTTGCTTATATTCTGGGAAGATGTGAAGAGGATATAAATGCCGGGAAAGTTAACTGGATTGAAATAATAGAATGTGGATTATTCGAGTTTTTAAAAAGAATTATTCTAACTGATCTGAAACCTCCCTTGATTTACAGGATAAAAGAAGATAAAAAGCAGTATGAAAAGCTGAACTGCTGGGTTTTTGAGAGAATCAGCCCTTTAGCAAAGCAGATAGGGAAAAGCTTTAATTTACGTCTTAAAAAATATCTACTGGAGGAGGAAGAAACTCTTGAAAAAAAGATTGTAAATGGGGCGCATTTCTATGTAACGAAGTGGGAGTTTGACATTATTAAATCAGCAAATCCCAGAGTTTATTTAATTGAAGAGATTGTTGAAAGCATTTCACGGGAGAAGAGTAAATATCACGATTTGAGGTGCATGAAGGTTTTTATGGAAAAAAGAAACTTAATGGATTTTGCTGATATATGTGGACAGCTTCGGTTCCAGCAAAGATGGAGTCATCTTTACCGGATTCCAAAAACTTCAGTATTGGGTCATATGTTAATTGTTGCTATATTTTCGTTCCTATTCTCTTATGTAACAAGATTGGACAGAGAAAATTGTATAAATAATTACTTTACAGGACTCTTTCATGACCTTCCGGAAGTTTTAACCAGGGATATAATTAATCCTGTAAAAAAATCAGTGAAAGGGCTTGATGAACTTATAAAGGATTATGAAGTTGAGGAGATGGAGAAAAAAATATATAAATTAATTCCTGAGAGCTGGCAAAATGATATAAGGATGTTTACGGAAGATGAGTTTTCTGATACCAGCAAGAGAAATGGTGAACTGGTTAAGGCAGCCGATGATCTGGCTGCATTTATAGAAGCATATCTTGCTTTAAAAAATGGGATAAAAAATGAGGACCTGATTTATGCTAAAAATAAATTAACCCGGAAGTATAAATCCAGGAATATTGCAGGTATAAACTTCGGAGAAATTTATGCTGACTTTGATTGAGTAGATTAATTTCATGAATAGAAAAATTATCATATCTAAATCAAAATATCTGGCAGGGCTGCAGTGCCTGAAATATTTATGGTACCGGGTCAATGCCTCCGAAGAGATTCCAGAGCCGGATTTTACAGCCCGGTTTATTTTCAATCAAGGGATGCTGGTAGGTGAATATGCAAAGAAGCTTTATCCCGAGGGAATTGACCTGGGAAAGATAGGTGATTTAAAAGAACAACTTGTAAGAACTTCCGAACTCTTGTCCGAGAGAAAACCTCTGTTTGAAGCAAGCTGCAGTTCCGGGAGTGTTTATAGCAGAGCCGATATACTGGTGCCGGCAGATACAGACAGATGGGATATTATGGAAGTTAAAAGCTCCACCAAGCTTAAAGAGGATTATATCTATGATGTTTCATTTCAGAAATACTGCCTGGATAAAGCCGGAGTTAAAATCAGGAAATGTTATCTTGCAAATATTAATAATCAGTATATAAGAAGGGGAGATATTAATCCCGGGCAATTATTTAAAAAAACTGACATTACAGTGGAGGTAGGAGAGTTCCTTATTGGGATAGAAGATAGAATTGAAGAGATGCTGGAGGTTGCAGCTAGAACCAGTCCTCCGGAAATTCTTATCGGCAAGCACTGCAACGAGCCATACAGCTGTCCGCTTAAGGATAGGTGCTGGGGATTCTTACCTGATAATCATATTTTTAATCTATATGGAAGTAAAGACAAAGCCGCCGAGCTTTTCAATAAAGGAGTTCTTTCCATTAAAGATATTCCTGACTGGTATAATTTAAATTTTAAACAAAAAATACAGCTTGAATGTGCAAAAACTGAAAAACCAAAAATAAATAAAAGTGAAATATTAAAATTTATAAACAGCCTGGAATATCCCCTGTATTTTCTTGATTTTGAGACTTTCTCTACCGCCATTCCCTTATATGAGGGAGTAAGACCTTACCAGAGAATTCCTTTCCAGTATTCCATACATATACTGGATACTATTGACAGCAAACTCTGCCACTATGATTTTCTGGCTGAAGGAGCCGAAGATCCAAGAGAAGAACTTCTGTTAAACTTAAAGTACAAGATAGATGAAGCAGGGAGCATAATTGTTTATTATGAATCATTTGAAAAGGGGGTCCTAAAAGAACTGGCTGAAGCTTTTCCTGAGTACAGTCAGTGGATTGATTCGATTCTTACCAGGATAGTCGACCTGTATAAGCCTTTTGGTAATTTCCATTATTACCATTCTTCCCAGAAGGGGAGCGCATCAGTAAAAAATGTTCTTCCGGCAATTACCGATTTAAGTTATGAGG
Source organism: bacterium (assembly GCA_030611285.1). GTDB lineage: Bacteria > Actinomycetota > Humimicrobiia > Humimicrobiales > Humimicrobiaceae > Hydromicrobium. The sequence goes on from JAUWQC010000005.1 coordinate 13,435, forward strand.
GAATGGAGATAGCTGATGGTATGGCAGCGAGTGTGTCTTTTCTTTACATCTGTGGGAATTTTGTTATCAATGAAAGCCGCCCTGCAAAGGAAGAAGTCGAAAAAGTAAGAAAATCACTCATAAAATACTGCGGAATGGACACCGGGGGGATGATACATATACTAAGAGCGCTGGTGAAAGAAGTCGAGTAATATAAATTTAAAGTTGAAAAAGTTATAATAAAAAGCATGAGAAATAAGATAAATATCTCACTTCTGCTTATCTCTTTTTCACTCTTTCTCTATCAGGTATGCCTGCTCCGGGTTTTTTCAATAGCAGATTATTACCACTTTGCCTTTATGATTGTAAGTATATCTCTTCTGGGATTTGGTATAAGCGGAAGTTTTCTGTATTTCTTTATTGGTAAACTAAAGAATCCTGATCTGATACTGCTTATCTTCTCTTTTGGATTTTCGGTATCCATAATAACAAGTTTTTTAGTAAGTAACTTTATTCCCTTTGATTCTTTTAAAATTGCCTGGGAGATAAAGCAAATTTTTTATCTGGCAATATATTATATATTTTTAGTGCTCCCTTTTTTCTTTGGAGGCTCTTTTATAGGATATACATTTTACCGGCAGGAAAAGCCGGGGCTCACCTACTTTTATAACCTGATTGGTTCTGCAGCAGGAGCAATTATAGCCATTTTTATTATGCAGCTTATGGGAAAAGATGGGGCAATTTATATTTCAACTGCTGTAGGTCTTATTGCAACGGTTATACTGATAAAAAAGAAATATCTAAAAACTTTTGCAGCTTTATTATCTATCTTTGTAGTTTTAGCTACCTCTGCAATAGTTTTTCAACCCTGGATTATGGATATAAGGATGTCACCATATAAGAGCCTTCCTACATACTTGAGATTTCCTGACTCCAGGGTAATTTACAGTAAAGAGAATTCCTACGCCCGGCTGGATGTAATAGAAAGTCCCAGCATAAAATCTGCGCCGGGGATCAGTTTGCAGTACCAAAAGATTCCACCACCCCAACATGGTATTACTATTGATGGGGATAATCTTTCTGCAATTACCAGAATTGAAAATGATGTTGCCGAACTTGAGTTTATGGAGTTTTTACCCACTTCTATTTTTTTTACTGCAAAACCTACCCCGGAGGAGGTCCTGGTAATAGAACCGGGAGGAGGAATGGATGTTGCCGGGGCATTATATTTTGGTGGAGAAAATATATATGTATCTCAGAACAGCAGCTTGATGGTTGATGTGCTTAAGAATGGTTTATCCGAATATAATGGAAATATATATAATGATAAAAAAGTTGAAGTTTTTGAGGTTTCAAGTAGAAACTTTTCAAAAATAACTGACCGGAAGTTTGATTTAATCATAATAAGTTTATCGGACAGTTTTCATCCCATCTCTGCAGGAGCTTACAGCTTAAATGAAAACTACCTCTATACTGTTGAATCTATTTCAGATTTAATGGCTATCTTAAAAGAAGATGGAGTCCTGGCTGTAACCAGGTGGGTTCAATTTCCTCCCAGCGAGAACCTGAAGGCACTTTCTACCTTGTATGAGAGCCTGGATTACCTACAAATTGGAGAAATTCCAAAAAAAGTCTTTGCCTATAGAAGCTGGTTCACTTGTACTACCCTGTTTAAAAAAGATGGTTTTGCTGAAAATGAAATTTACAGTTTAAAAGAGGAAGTAAAAAAACTTAATTTTGATATTGTATATTACAATGGCTCAAGGCAGGATGAGGCAAACATCTACAATATACTGGAGGAACCATACTTTTATAATTATTATAAAGAGATAATAGAAGGCAGTAACAGCTCGAGAGAAGTCTTTTATAAAAACTATTATTTTAATATTTATCCTGCCAGGGATGACAGACCCTACTTTTTTAATTTTTTCAGGTTCGGGCAGATACCTGATATCATAAAATATTTTGGCAAATCCACCCAGCCTTTTGGGGGTGGAGGGTATCTAATACTGATGGTTACCCTAATAGTTTCTATTATTTTATCGCTATTTTTTATCCTGCTGCCCCTGTGCATAAAGAAGATAAATATCAGTATAAGAAGAGATTTTAAATATATAATCTATTTTTTCTGTCTGGGTTTTGGTTTTTTCTTTATAGAGCTTCCCTTTATTCAAAAATTTATTCTGGTATTGGGTAAGCCGGCTTATGCCTTTTCGGTTGTCCTTTTCAGTATCATGCTCTCTGCGGGAGTGGGTAGTTTTATCAGCAGCAGGTTTAAGGTTGATTTGAGATGGGTGGTGGGAGTAATAGTGGCTTATGTAGTTCTGTTTATATTTACATTTGGGTTTGTAGGGGATTTTATAATCTCTAAAGTGCTGTGGCAGAGATTTCTATATTCAATCCTTCTTATAATCCCCCTTGGTTTTGTAATGGGGATACCCTTTCCTTCAGCTATAGCCAAGGCTAAGCAAAAAAGAAAAGAAATTGTTCCATGGCTGTGGGCTATAAACGGATGTACTTCAGTAGTGGGTTCAATTGCGGCAGTAATAATTTCCATACATTTTGGTTTTTTTGCAGTAATAGGTATGGCGGCTTTAATTTATATAGCAGCTCTGGTAACTTACAGATATTTTTAGATAATATATTTGAATTTTGCCACCTTGTTGAAGTTAATGAGAAGATTATTTTTATAAAAGATGATCCTGATGATGACAAGATATTGGAATGTGCAATTTCAGCAAAATGTGATTATATAATATCTGGAGATAGACATCTAATAAAATTAGGATCATATAAGAATATCAAAATACTAGAACCAGCAGATTTTTTATTTTTGGTTAGAAAATGAGGGGAATTGGTAGTTTCAGCTACAGTATTCATATATTTTCTGTGAGATAAAATGAGAAGTAAGATGATAATTAGTACAGAACTCGGCTTATAGACTAACTCCAACTATTTTTTGATCTTTAGCCGGCTAAATAGGATACATTTCTTAAAGATTCTTACAGTTTTTACACTGCAAGAGCTTAATTGTACAGATTTAATTATACAGGGATATGCAATTTTTCAATCTATTTTTTCTATTTAGTACAAGAATTATTCAGGAAAAAAATTTTAAATCGAGTATCCAGTAGGCAGCTTATATTCTCCAACTATCTTCTTAGTACGTACAGTGCTGATCTAATGTTTAAAAATTGATTATTTATTTTTAAATTTTCATAAGTAAACTTAATTCTTATTATATATTTTAATAAAGCTTTTGGATAAATTTTAATTTTGGAATACAAAAAATTGAGGAGATAGCAAAATAAAAATTTGATTGCTTTATTTTGTAGAGTACCAACTTATGGGCATTATTTGTCTTTGTTAATTAAAGATATCCTTCAAGTTACTTAATTCCTTTATAATCTGGTTCGAAATTTCGTAGCTTTAGGGGAGCCAATCTTAATAAATTTATAAATAAATATATTTATTGATTTGTTAATAAATTATTTGTGGTTCGAGTCCTCCCTCCCCAGCCAAGGTTGCCTGACCATTAAATAAAGCCTCATTTTGTGCCTTAATTAAGCTTAAAATAGGGCTTATTGAAGCGGTTCGAAACTCTCCATTTTCAAGTGAGAGATATCAGGAAATAGAATCTCCTGAAAGCCCCTCTTCTGTGCGGCCTCCAAATTTAGCCA
>JAUWQC010000078.1 GCA_030611285.1 bacterium
GTCAATCACTCCTCCTGGCAGGGTTTCTCTTGTTGCACTGTAAATCATAAGAACCCCGAAGGAAGAGACAGCAAGCGCCAGAAAAAATAATATAAAATCAAATCTTATCCTTCTCTTCTCTTTGTCAAGACTTTCAAAATCACTAAAACTTTTTTTTCTTCTTCTTATCATTTATGACTTCTATAATTATTTTTTAATCAATTTTAAATAAATACCCGTATATTTTTTCTACAATAGGTGCCACATTGCTTCCCCCGGAACCAGCCTCCTCAAGCATTACCACAACCACATATTCAGGATTGCCTACCGGAGCATAGCTTGCAAACCAGGCGTAGTCCTGTCTTCCCTCAAACTCTGCAGTTCCAGTCTTTCCAGCCACTGAGTACTCATCCAGTGGAAAATTTCTGAATGCACCGGCCGCAGTTCCACCAGGTCTAACTACCTGAACCAGGCCATCTTCTATAATTTCAATAAAATATTCGTTTAATTTTAAATCCTTATATTCCTCTCTTGAATTATCTGGAAACAAATTGCCTTCAATATCCCTGATCTCTTTAACTATATAAGGGGTGTACTGTATTCCACGATTTGCCAGGATTGAAAAAGCCTGGGCCATCTGAAGAGGAGTTACCATTAAGTCTCCCTGCCCTATTGCCATATTGACAGTATCGCCCCGATACCAGACAGAATATTCTGGCTGGTCCTTAAAATAATCTTTTTTCCATTCCTCATCCCCAACCAGCCCCTTATATTCATCAGGAAGATCAATTCCGGTCAACGAGCCAAAGCCAAAAATCCTGGCATACTCCTGAAGAAACTCTTCCGTATTATTCAATTTTGTATAAAGTCTATCTCCTACCTGATAGAAATAAATATCACATGAATTTTTAATGGCCCCTCTGATATCAAGACTGCCGTGGCTTGCCCAGCAACTTTTTGGAAAATCTTCTCCTAATCCCAGCCATACTCCTGTGCAATTTAGCCTGCTTTCCTCACCGATCACTTCTTCAGCAAGACCGGCATAAGCAGTAACTATTTTAATTACTGAACCTGGAGGAAAAGACATAACCGCCCTGTTATTTAAGGGATAATAATTTTCCGGATCATTTAAATAATTCCAACCAGTTTGTGATATCCCACCTACAAATAATTCCGGATTAAAGGTAGGATAGCTGGCCATGGCAAGCACCTGGCCATTTTGGGGGTTGAGTACTACCACTGCTCCCCCCGGCACATTATAACACTCGTCGGTATTTTTAATCTTTTTCTGTCTTACTTCCAGAATAGACTGATAAAGAACTTTCTCTACAAATTGCTGTAAATCGATGTCAATAGTCAGATACAAATCATTTCCGCAAGTCGGGCTGGTTTCCTCTAATATACTCACCGGGCTTCCCAGGGGATCAACTTCATATACTATCTTACCCTTTTTTCCTTTAAGCACACTCTCATAAGTTTCTTCCAGTCCGGTAAGTCCTACCTGGTCTCCACCCTCATAACCATCTCCATATTTTTCTGACTTCAACATGTCCTCATCAATCTCTCCCGTATACCCTAACAAATGTGATACCAGAACACCAAAATTATACTCTCTCCAGTAAACATCAACCACTTCCACTCCGGGTAAATTGCTGCTGTTTTCTTTAAGATATATAATAGCAGCAGTATCTATATCTTTTTTTAGAATAACCCTATCAATATAAGATACATCGCTTTTTTCCAGTTTTTCTTTTATATCCTGGTAGGACATATTCAGACAGCCACTCAATGCTTCCATTACATCTTCGTTCTTTAAAACAATATGTGGTTCTACAGCCACTGCAGTAATCGGAACACTCTTTACTATCAGTTTACCATTCCGGTCATAAATATTCCCCCTTGGAGCTGCCACTGTTTTTTCTCTGGTAACACTCTTAGATGCCAATTCCGCATACAGCTCCCCGCTCATTATCTGCAAAAAGTATAGCCTTAAAATAATCACTATCAATATCATTACCATTAGATAGAGAACTATTTTAAATCTTATCTTTATATTTGAGCCCAAACTCAGTCTCCCCCTTCATACCAGAACTTATAACAGGAAAGATAATAAACATTAAAATAATATTGCAAATTGGCTTTGTTACCATCTCCAACCCCATCCTTAATATATTACTATCAAAATTGAATAAATAGCGGATTAAACTTACTATTAAAATATTTATTTCTGTAATCAGGAAAACAATAAAAGAATAAGTAAGGAGCCTGTATCTAAATCCAGCTGCAATTAGCCTGCCTACCACAATGGCATTCATAGAATAAACAAATGCGCTTATCCCCACCATACTACCCACCATAAGGTCCAATACCATTCCGACTATAAATCCAAATAGCATACCCCAAAAAACACCATCAAAAAGGGTAATTGCTATTATAACTACCATAATTAAATCAAAGTCTACAGAAAATGACTTCAAGTTTTCAAAAAAAACTATTTGCATCAGTAAACAAATTATTAGTATAAAGAAATGCAAAATTCTAAAAAAGGTTTTCATGGTTTATAGGTGGTATTTTATTCTTTTATCACCAGAACATACTCTATTTTTTTAAAATCAACAAAAGGTTCAATTTCAATTGTCTTATATGGATCGCCCGTATTTTTCGTTACCTTGCTTACCCGTCCTATTAAAATTTCTTCAGGAAGCTTTCCATATTCCGATGTAATTACTATATCACCCTTAAATACCGGCTCTTCAATGGAAATATAATTTAATGTAATTTTTTTATCCTGGCTCCCCTGAATAATTCCCAGTTTTCTTGAAGATAAAATTCTTACTCCGATATTGCTCTGGGGATCATTAATAAGCCTCACGTTGCATGAATCATTTCCGGCTATTATAACCACTCCTATCAACCCATTCTCATCAATGACTCCCATCCCTTCCAGTACTCCATCGCTCCTGCCCACATTTAAAACAACTTCAGACTGCCACTTGCTTTCATAATAACCTATTACTTTTGCAGGTATAGTTGCATAATCTTTTCTTAGTTCTATACCAAGCAGATTCCTTAACGAATTATTTTCAACCTTTAGATTTATATTCTCGCTATATCCTCTTCTTAATTCTGAATTTTCCCTCTGAAGATTTAAGTACTTTTCCCTTAAATTTATATAATCTCTAATTGAATTGATAAAACGCGTTACAGGGCTAAAAAAAGAGTAAAACTTCTCCTGGATGGGTTTGAAAAAATCAACAGTCTTAACTTTGATGTTATTAATTAAGTCGGATTGCCTAAAACTTACAGTAATAACTACCAGACATAAAACAATTATTACAGCCAGAACAATAAAGTTTCTAAATCTTCTATTTAATATCACCATCAGCAAATATTATAGATATTATAGGCTGAATATAAAATCAGCTATATTGAATACTTGAGATATTTCTTCAAAGTATTAAAATCCTCAACACACTTTCCTGCTCCTATAGCTACTGCCGCCATTGGATCCTCAGCCAGGTAAACCGGACAATGCGTTTCCCTGCTGATTCTTTCAGCCAATCCCTTGAGTAATGAGCCCCCTCCTGCTAAAAATATACCTCTTTTCATTATATCTGAAGAAAGCTCCGGTGGCGTGATATCCAGTACCTCAACAATAGAATTTACAATATCATTCAATATCTTCTCTATCGCCTTTCTTATCTGCTGACTGGTGATAATAATTGTCCTGGGAAGTCCGGTTACCAGGTCTCTTCCGTTTATTTCCATTTTTTCCTCGTTCTCCAGAGGAAAAGCAGACCCGATTTCTATTTTTACTTTTTCAGCAGTTCTTTCACCTAAAAACAGGTTGTGTTCCTTCTTTAAATAATAGATTATAGCTTCATCCAGCTCATCTCCACCAATCCGCAGTGATGAACTAACAACTATTCCCCCTAAAGATATAACTGCTACTTCAGAAGTTCCTCCTCCTATATCGATAATCATACTGCCACTGGGTTCATCAATAGGCAGACCTGCACCTATTGCCGCAGCCAGAGGCTCCTCAATTATATAAGCCGCCCTGGCTCCAGCCTGTTCAGTGGTTTCAATAACTGCTTTCTTTTCAACTGGAGTAATTCCCGAGGGAACACAAATAACAATTCTGGGTCTGGCAAAAGCTACATTCTTATGAACTTTTTGGATAAAATACCTGAGCATTTTTTCTGTGGTTTCAAAATCTGCAATTACTCCATCTTTGAGTGGTCTAACCGCTACTATATTTTCAGGAGTTCTTCCCACCATCCTTTTGGCCTCTTTTCCTACTGCCAGTATCTTCTTTTTTTCTTTATCAATAGCTACAACAGAAGGCTCATCCAGAACTATCCCTTTACCCTTCACATATACCAGAGTATTAGCTGTTCCCAGGTCAATACCCATATCTCTGCCAATAACATTTAAGAAAAAATCAAACATCTGCATCTGTTAACTCCTTAATTTAACCAATAACATTAAATCCAAATCTTGTTTTTCTAAGCCATACTCTCTTATATAATTATAAACATTTTTAGCTTTAACGATACTATTGCCGATAACAGTCTTGTAAGGATTTTTAAACTGCCTCTCTTCACAATTTTTCGGCTCGATCACTTCAAAATCCAGTTTTAAAAGCTCAGGTATTTTTCTTCTCCCTGGAGAAGCAGAAGCTAAAATAATTTTTTTTCTATAATCTTCTTCTTCCAACATCAGCCAATAAAAAAGCTATAAGTAATCCTATTATGGCACCAAGTGTGATATTTATGTGAATACCAAAACTCATATCAATTAAATATAAGTTAAGACTGAGAGAGTCCGTGCCTACCTTAAGCCCTTTGTCTAAAATCGGAACTATATCCTTCAAGATATGCCCTAAAATAGCTCCTATAATACCTCCAAGCAATACTATAAAGAAAACTATCTTTCCTCTTCTTCTACTCATATATCACCATTAAAATTGTTTTTTTACTGACTCCTAAGTTCAATTAAAAAATAATTCAATCTCTCTTTTAGCACTTTCGGCGGAATCTGAACCGTGAATTACATTTGCAGTAATATCTGCACCAAAATCCCCTCTGATGGTCCCTCCTTTTGCTTTTTTAGAATCAGTTGCCCCCATAAGCTCCCTGGCCCTGGCAATTGCGCCCTTCCCACTTATCACCATAACCACTACAGGACCTGAAGTTATATATTCAATTAACATGTTAAAAAAACTTTTATTTTTATGCTCCTGATAATGTTTGCGAGCAAGCTTCCGGTCAATTTTTATCATTTTTAATTTTTCAATTACAAGATCCTTTTTTTCAAAACGGGATATAATC
>JAUWQC010000105.1 GCA_030611285.1 bacterium
TATCAATTTATCACTATTCTTTTCCATCCTGTGTTCTTACTCCTGCAGAACAATATGCTAAAACTGAACCTGCTGAAGGCTATACTGTCTCTGGTCGGGTTACTGATTTTTGGGGAAATGGAATATCAGATGTAACCCTTAATTTTGAATTAGTATCATTTTACAAAAATGAAAGTAATGATAACTATTATACTGATTCATTCGATGAAGTAAAAACCGATTCAAAAGGAAAATGGAGCAACAGTGAAAGTTATAATCATAAAAGACTTGGTCGAGAGTGGAATGTAACTCCACAAAAAGATGGATATACATTTGAACCTTCTACTATAAAAGTTAAAGAAGATGCTAATGATATTGACTTTACAAGTACATCTGAGCCAGAAATCTTAACTCCTGAAGAAATAGAATTGATAAGAAAATGGGGTTATGGTGGTGATTATGTAGTTAGATGGCCTGATGGATTTGTAGGTGTATACGATGAAACTAATTATAGTCTGATGCAAGATGTTATCAATGAGTGGAATGATGCTATTAATGGGCCGGTTAAATTTTATCTCAGTAGTAATCCTAATAGCCCGGTAAAAGTAATATTTGATTCGAGTTTAGGGTTAGAAAATCTTTGCGGAAGTTCAAATAAGATATGGGGAGATGACTATGCTTTTTCGGAAATAACGATTAGAGTAAACCCTAGTGAGTCTTGTTGTGGATCTTATAATATTAAATATTGTTTATATTTACACATGTTTAATGCTGTTGTAGGTTTTAATTGCTGGGCAGAAGTTGAACCTTGTCCTTTTGAGACATGGTCTAATTTTAATACAATACCGGATACAATTAAAACAATGCTACGCGCTCTCCATAAAGTTCCCCCTGGATATTACCTGGGCGATACCAAACAAAGAAAAGATCGCTCTAACAGTGTTATGAAGAATATATTTACAAGTGGGGGTGGAAATTGCTTAGATGAGTAAAAGAAATAAAAAAGATTATTTTTGATTTTTAAGAAGATAAAAAAACAGATAAAATATTAGATTTACATTGTATTAAAAAAGGTATATATATTATGAGTAGTTATTCTTCTCCAATTATTTTAAATAATGAAATCTGTGGAAATAATATTCAACCGCAATGCTATCCTTCTAATCCAACAGGCAATACAATATGTGATATTTGTCCGTGTTTATAAATTTCAATTAATTCAGTTAAATTATAATAAATTAAAAGGCGGTCATAATGCAGAGATTGAAAAAAATGGGGTCGAATCTTTATTACTGACAATTGAGTAATATTTTAAAAAAGAACACTGATTAATCTTCATGAATTTGAGACTTAATTTAAACTCTTAGGGTTTAATTCCCCGCAGCTCTGCCGCTTTAAATAAAATATGATAAAAGGGGAGTAATGGAAATGATTACCTAATCTCCTGATAGTGGAAAGATTGTTTTTAAAAAAATTCTTACCTTTATGTCATAAATTCAGATGGAAGCGGGCTTATTCAAATAATTCCAAAGCTCGAAGGCTCAATACAGTACTTGCGATGGTCTTTTGATAATAAACAAATTTCTTTCTATACATATAATTATTGTAGTGGAATAAATTTTATCATATTTGCTGATGCAGTAGGAAATGGTATCTTTAAACTGGGGTATTATGATTTTGTAGGTTGGATTCGATAATGCAAGCTAACTTAAGCCGAAAGACCAATACAATATAAAGCTGATTTTTGCGAAGTAGATAATTTGGTAAAACTTTTAAACAAATATAGCAAGGAAGATTGGGGACCAATTAGTAAAAATATTATTAAGGAGATTAAATTATTATGAAAAGAAAATGTCTCTTAATATTAACAATTTTAGTACTCGCAATTTTTCTTAGCGGATGCTCTGGTGGGATAGTAACTCCTTCAACTGATGAAGCTAAAATAGAAAGTGTTATCGAGGAATATTTTGTGGCCATAAACAATCAAAATTGGAGTAAGACAAAAAGTTATTGTGTTTATGGTTCAGAAAGGTATTATGCTACTTGCGAATTAGAAGACATGATTAATCTTTTAAATCAATATTATAATATTGTAACTATAACTTTCTCGGTAAATATTTATAATGTATACATTTATGGTAATTATGCTCTAGCAGATATCAATGTAGATATTTGGTACGTTTACTACTATAGTTCTGAAGTCGATAGTACCTCAACTACTTATTCTTTAAAAAAAGTAGGAAATGTTTGGAAATTATTATAAGTAATTTGAGGTAGTATATGCAGAGAAAATAGTGATGCTGATAAAAATTTTTATGGAAAGAATATTTCTAATAGAACTATATTGGAAACAAAAATTTCTAAAAACGCAGAAGTCTTGAAACTTTTAGCTTTAATTCAGGAAATTAACAAATAAATTATTATTCTATAAATTTTGCAAGATAATTTATTTAACTTAGATGAGAAATTATTTTTAGATTATAGTATAAGATTGAAGATGAGTAAGCTTTATTGAAAAATTAAAATGTGTTAAATTCAATATAAAAATGTTAAATATAAAAAAACAGAAAGGAGGCTTTTTATGTCTACTCAACCCCCAAAATTCTACAAGAATCCAAGTACAGCTACTATCTTATCTTTCTTTTTCATGGGTCTAGGTCAAATTTATAATGGTCAAATAGGTAAAGGGATTATTTTTATCATCCTCTATGGGATATCGGTTGCACTGATGTGGGTCGTCATTGGTTTAGTTACTACCCCCATACTCTGGATATGGGGTATGGTTGATGCAAATAATTCAGCAAAGAAAATAAACGAAAACATGGCTAAGGAATAACTTCATATAGTAAAAATGAATTTGTATTAGATATTTAAAATTCGCAAAGGGGCAATTGCTTCAGGCAGAAAACCTTGTAAAAAATGTAGGGCAATATAAAAATTAATTATTTAGGATGAATAATTAAAGGAAATAATATTATGAAAAAAAGTATAACTTGCTTGTTGATTGTTATTATCATAATAGGTCTTTTTTATTCAATTACTGATTCTCAAACAATTAATGTGAAAGATTATATTCACGGTAAGCTTTCTCCAATATTTAGCTTCTATCTTTCTTCTCTTGAAGACCTCAATCAATATGAAAAAGAATTTATTGATTTATTAGAGGAATTACCAGAAGAGCAACAGATATATTATGCCAAAGAAGTCTTTCAAAATGGGTTTTCTCTGGAACTTTTAAATAATGTTAAAGAGTATAAAAAGATTAAAGGTGCTGAGACAGGCGAGAGTAAAGATAACGAAACACTTGGGTCAACTACTGGAGAGACGATTATTGGTCCAGTAGAGACGGTACTAGAAAAACTTCAGGAGATAGATTATGGTCACATACTGATACCGGAAGAGCTTTTCCCAGAAGGCAAAGGGTTGCCCATTCCCATTTATGTTCCCCCTGTGGAGAATGATTCAAATGTATACTCTGACGATTGGCCTACAATAGAGGAAATAAAAGATGATGAGGTAATCTTTTCTCAAGAGAAACTGCTCCGAAACCTGGTGAAATATAGTGTGGAGCACCCTGGCCGTGGCTTGATTATTGCACTTTCCAAATCATTTGCCGAAGCATTTGAACAAAATGCTTTCCTGATTACTATTCAAAGAAGCTCCCAGGGAGAATTCAGAGCTATTATTCAGATTTCCACAGATGAGATGAATGTTATCAGAGCAATGGCAGGAGGTGTTATCAATTCTCCCCCAAAAGGTTTGCCAGCTAATGAGTGGTCAAGATATCTTCAGGAACGTTTCTCTTTGCCGTCTGATAGCGGTCTTTACAGAAGTACTTGGATCATTGATAAGAATCACAAGGAAGATCCTTATGTCTCTTATTTGTCTCTATCTACCCATAAGAATGCCGTTTTAATAACACCCAAGGTGTATATGGGTGATAATTTTAAGATTATGAGGGAAATTTTCATACTAGGCCCTTATGTTCTTGATCTGAAGGGTAGAGACTATATAAATACCTGGTCATACCTGTTGCCTATTGAAGAACCAGAGGCTTTGAAGATATTGGAACTCCTGCCAATTTCCCCTACAGAAGAAGAGTTCACTGACATACCCTCTACGGCTACAGCAACAGCCTTGGTGATTGATCATTCTGGCAGTATGGGAGACAAAAGAAAGCTTGAGTTAGCTCAAGAGGCTGCGAGATCCTACATTGATTCTGTTCCAGAAGAGGACTACGTTTCTGTCGCTGGATTTT
>JAUWQC010000178.1 GCA_030611285.1 bacterium
GCACCGAAATACTATCTGTTTGATGTAGGAGTTGCTAATTATTTAAGGAAACAGCATTTAGAAGAAGAGAGAGGTGAAGAATTCGGAAGAGCTTTTGAACACTTCTTATTAATGGAGATACTTGCCTACAGGTCTTACAGCGGCCAGGATTTCACAATAAATTTCTGGAGGACAAAGACAGGTTTGGAAATAGATTTTATCTTAGCAAGAGGTGAAATTGCCATAGAGATAAAAGGAGCAAATCGTATAGACAAAAGAGATCTTAATGCATTGGTAGTTTTTGCTGAAGAATATTCGCCAAAAAGGAATTTTTTGGTTTGTAACGAGAAAGAAAAGAGGCTTCATGGTAAAATAGAAATACTACCCTGGAGTAATTTCCTGCAGGAATTATGGGCGGGAAATGTTCTGTGACAGTTACGAGCATTAACCAGCCTGGGAAGTTTTCAACTGAAATAGTGGAGTAGTTTTAGGTTAACATAAACATAAGTAATTTGATTCTTTGACATATAAACATATATATGTTATCTTTTTATTGGTGATAAATATGAAAGATACTTTACAAAGAACGACTATATTTCTTACAAGAGATCAGCACGAGGGATTAAGAACTTTAGCCTTTAAAAAAAGAAAATCGATGTCTCGATTATTAAGAGAGGCAACACTTGAAATGCTTGAAGATGAAGAAGATTTAGAATCTGCACAGAGAATTATGGATAATGATGAAGAATTAATATCTTTTAAGGAATACAATTCTAAAAGAAAACTATAAATAGTAATGCTCTATAAGGTCCTTTTAAAAAGTTCAGCTGCAAAATTCCTTGATAGAATTTCCCAAAAGGACTATAAGATTATTTCCTTCCATATTGCAAATTTAGCTAATGAACCAAGACCTTTAAATTCTAAAAAAATCTTATCTAATAAAAATAATATTTATAGGATAAGAATAAGGCGTTTTCGTATTATTTATGTTATTGACGATAATAATAAAACGGTCAATATTTTAGAAGTAAAGCTTAGGAGAGAAGATACTTATAGAGGTTTTTAATGTCTTTGTGCATTATACTGCAAAATAATAATATATTTTATGCATCATAAATAAGAAGTTTATGGAAAAGCAAGCTGTGGTTTAAAAATTAAAGAGAAAAAGGTGAAATTTACCCAAGTTTTGGCATAAACAAACGGGAGCTCAAAGTTTATTAGAATGGAAAAATCAGGAATAAACATCCAGGGACAGATACCAGCCTTGAGCAGTTTATAATATATTTCTGGGCTCCAAAAGTAAATTAAAAAGCTTAAATACTTTTTTTCTTAAGTGGCCTCCACCAGTCTTCATTAGCTGCATACCAGTTGACTGTCTTTTTTAAAGCCTTTTCAAAATTATTTTGGGGTGACCAGCCAAGTTCTGCTTTTATCTTAGTGCAGTCCACCGAATATCGCCTGTCATGACCCAGCCTATCTTCTACAGGCTCAATCATTGATTCAGGTTTATCCAGCAGCTTTAGGATTTCTTTTGTAATCCATATATTGGATTTCTCATTTCTCGCACCAATGTTGTAGATTTCGCCAACCCTTCCCTTATGAAGAACCCGGTCTAATGCACCGCAGTTATCATTCACATAAATCCAGTCCCTTACATTCATACCATCACCGTAAAGAGGCACTTTTATATTATCTATTAAATTAGTCACAAACAGTGGGATTATTTTTTCAGGATACTGATAGGGTCCAAAGTTATTGGTCGTTCTGGTTATAATTATTGGTGTTCCAAAAGTCTTAAAAAAAGACCTTACAATCATCTCTGCTCCGGCTTTGGAAGCAGAATATGGACTGTTGGGCTTCAGTGCATCATCTTCCCTAAAAGAACCGTCTTCTATGGAACCATATACCTCATCAGTGCTTATCTGTAGAAATATTTTGCTATTATATTTTCTGGCTGCTTCCAGCAATACATAGGTTCCGTAAATATCGGTCTGAATAAATGTGCCCGGGTCTTCTATTGACCTATCCACATGAGTTTCGGCAGCAAAATTTATAACAGCATCTACTTTATTATACTTAAATATTTCTTCTACAAGCTTTCTATTACAAATATCACCTTTTATAAATTTATAATTAGGATTATTTTCAATGTCCCTTAAATTCTCTAAATTACCGGCATAGGTCAATTTATCAAGATTTATTATCCTGTATTCCGGATACTTTCTTGCAATATAATGTATGAAATTGCTGCCGATAAACCCTGCCCCGCCGGTTATAAGCAAGGCCTTAAAACTTCTCTCTTCCAATAAGCTCTCCTATCCGTCTTTTCTTTCCCAGCAGTAAGGTATATCAGGACTGTGTGGATCCGCCCTGAATTCATCAGGTTCCTGGTAGTTATAAGGCTCCGAAGGAATATTTATACATATTGCCTCATATTCCGTAATACATTTAAAACCATGATAAACATAGGTAGGGATTTGTAGAAGTATTGGGTTATGTATTCCCATAAAGAACTCATTTACCTCTTTATATGTAGGTGAACCCTTCCTGCTGTCATATAAGACCACCTTCATCATTCCTTTTACCACTACCATATTATCTGTCTGCTTCTTATGATAATGCCATCCTTTAACTACTCCAGAATATGCAGTAGTCATATATACCTGCCCAAATTTTATAAAGAGATCATCATCGGAGCGAAGCATCTCCATAAGTCTGCCTCTCTCGTCAGGAATAACCTTAAGCTTTTTTATTTTAACTCCGTCTATCAAAACAATACCTCCAATTAAAATATATTATCAATAAACATTTTAGCAAAACACACGCCGCTGACCAGCCCGACATATCCTGTTCCTATAACACAAACTTTCATTCTTATCCCTTCAGAAAATGTCAATAAATTTTAAACCTAATTTTGAAGTATGATATCAATAAATATATTTTCTTACAATATA
>JAUWQC010000006.1 GCA_030611285.1 bacterium
TAATATTAGGGAAATTAGAAACAAAGAAATTATCGCAGAAAAATAAATATTCCAAAGGTCTTAATAAATCATTGCAGAATACAGGCAATATATCTCGGTTTGTTAGATTTCTGACCTATAAAGCTAAACTTATAGGTAAAAGAACAATAGAAATCAATGAGAGAGGTACAACAGTTACCTGCTGTGTTTGTGGCAGGAAACATAAAATGCCATTATACAAAAGAATTATGATATGTGATTGTGGGAATTTGTTAGATAGAGACAAAAACAGCACAGTAAACATTATGAGCAGATTTCTATCACAGAATGGAATGTGGACTTCCTATCAGCAATTTGCTGGTAATCTACGAAAAACAGGTCTTGCAATAGATATGCAAGATACTCGTAGGAAGCTCCTTTCGTAAGATAGGGGTAGTTCACAGTGGAAAGTATGCCGGAATTATTATAATATATTAAAAATTAAAAATTCCTGGCTTAAAAAGTCAAATCATAATACCAATTAAAGGAAAAGGTTTAATATATCAATATTAAATTAAAAGAAAAGGAGCCAGATATTATGAGTGAACTAGATTTAAAATTAAACTATAGAGTTTGGCAATTTATATATGCATAAAATTTTTAGATTATTTTATTGATGTCTGGAGGTTAAGATTATGGGTAAGATATTTAACGATATTACAGAAACAATCGGCCGCACGCCTTTAGTTAGGATAAATAGGTTAGCAAGGGGGACGGGTGCTACAGTACTGGCAAAACTGGAATCATTCAATCCGCTTTCAAGTGTAAAGGACAGGATAGGGGTTTCAATGATTGAAGCTGGTGAAAGAAAAGGTTTAATAAACAAAGATACAGTGATTATAGAACCTACCAGTGGGAATACTGGTATTGCTCTGGCTTTTGTGTGCGCTGCCAGAGGGTATAGGTTAATTATTACTATGCCGGACACAATGAGTTTGGAGCGAAGGCAGCTTCTTAAGATATTTGGGGCCGAGCTTATCTTAACAGATGGACCGGCGGGAATAAGAGGGGCTGTGGAAGAAGCAGAAAAAATCCAGAAAAGTATTAAAAACAGCTTTATGCCCCAGCAATTTAAAAATACTGCAAACCCCGAAATACACCGCAAAACAACTGCTGTAGAGATATGGGCTGATACTGGTGGAAGTGTGGATATATTTATTGCCGGGGTAGGCACCGGTGGAACTATTACCGGTGTAGGGGAAATTTTAAAGAAAAAAAAACCTTCGGTTAAAATTATAGCAGTTGAGCCAGCTGATTCCCCGGTTCTTTCAGGAGGCAGTCCAGGGTCCCACAAAATACAGGGGATTGGAGCAGGATTTGTTCCGGAAGTGTTAAATACTGGTATAATTGATGAGATTATTCAGGTTTCCAATAAAGATGCAGGTAATACAGCCCGTAAGATTATAAGGGAAGAAGGAATTTTGGCGGGTATATCAAGTGGAGCTGCAATGTGGGCTGCAATAGAGGTTGCAAAGCGCAGGGAATCAGCTGATAAGGTTATTGTTGTTATTTTACCGGATACAGGTGAAAGATATCTTTCTACCTGGTTGTTTCAGGAATAGAAAGATTATAAAGTGTTTTGGATCCTGGTTGCGGTAATGGGAACTTATATTCAATCATATAACATCTTATAAAAGTGATAATTACCCATTACTTTTTTTATATATTCTCTGGATTGTTCATAGGAGATATTTTCTATAAATTCGTAAATATCCATATTGCCCTGCCTGGAGATCCAGTCACTCATTCTTCCCGGTCCTCCGTTATACGCTCCAAGACAGTAAATCATATTCTGATCGAAATTATCAAGCTGCTGTCTTAAATAAAATGTGCCCATCCCTATATTTATATCCGGATCCAGGAGCAGATTAATATTATAATTTGAAATGCCCACCTGGCTGGCAATGCCTTTTCCTGTTTCCGGCATGATCTGCATCAGTCCCTGTGCCCCAGCATAAGAACCGGCATCAGGTACAAAGTTGCTTTCCTGCCTCATTACTGCCAGAGTAAAAAGTGGATCGAGATTATATTGACTGCTGTATTTATTAACGATCTCTTTATAGCCGTAGGGGTAATATAGATAATAGAGATAATCAATATAAAGCTCATTCAGTCCGGATTTTAACTGTTTAAGATTTTTACTAATTACATTAATTGAATTTGCATAATCATTGGATTTCAAAAATAATGTCGCAATCTCCAGGATTCTGGCTGGATTTTCTTCAAATACACTGCTCCCTGCTTCTATTTCCAGAGATGCGCTGTCGAAAAATCCCAGTTTGAGAAGTTCAACGGCTTTGTCTATATGATTTATCTCGCTGCCTTCAATATAGCTATCCTCTTCCAGAATAGCGTATATATCGGGAATTATGCCTGCAATATGGGGATTCTCTGGATTTAGCAGGGTATTGATTTTCTTGATCTGGACTTCTTTATTCATTTCTTCCAGAATTTCGCGGGACGCAAATGTATAATATGAATATGAACTTAAATCCATAATTTTTTTATAAAGCTCGGCCGCCTTATCATTTTCCCCCAGCTTCTGGCAGCATTTTGCCTGCCAGAATAACCCCTTTTCTTCTAATGTGGTGCCCTTATACAAAGATGCATAATTGGAAAAAGTAGTTTTTGCAGTACTGTGGTCAGCTGACCTATATTGTATCCAGCCAAGTTCCCATAATGCATCAGGCAATTTATCCCCCTGGGGATAATCATCATATACTCTTTGAAAATAGCTGGCCGCATTATTAAAATCTTCCTTAAAGAAGTATATTCTACCTGTCCTATAAAGAGCATCATCACAGTAGTTGCTGTTTGGGAAAAGTTTTAGAAGTTTTTGGTAGTATGAAATAGCGTCACCGGTAAGGTTAAGGTTAGTAAGAGCTCTGCCCATATAGTAAAGACTATCATCGGCCAGGGAACCGGATGGAGACTTTTCGTAGGATAGAGACAGGTAATATTTAGCCTGATTATAGTCACGAAGGTTAAAATAACACATACCTTTTTTAAATAATGTTTTACTGTGCAGCTCCGGTGATAATTTATTTAAATAATCTCCCTGCAGTATCCTATTAAATTCATCCAGGGCGCTGTTATAATGATAAATGCCGAAAAAAATCTTACCTCTATTGTAAATCTGATTTGCTGTGGGAATGAATGGCTCAATTGAACTATCCTCTGCAAGTTTATTCAAATTCTCCCAGGCAATTTCTGAATATTCATTTGAGGGATAATTCAGCCATATTTTTTTATAATTTTTGAAAGCCAGATCTTTTTTTCCGTTCTTTTCCTGGCAAAAGGCTAACTGGAATAAACAGTAGGGTATATATGATGAATAAGGGAAAGCAGTTCGGAAATGCCCATACTCATTTTCAGCAGTCATATAGTCTTCCCTGGTGTAGAACATATCTGCGTATTCCAGACTGGCTATTTCTGTCCATATACTGTCCGGGTAATTTTTTATTAATTTTAAATAATATTCCTCAGCCTGGTCATATTTTTCCTGGAAAAAGAGGCTTTTTGCCATATAATAAAAAATATGATCCTGGAGCACCAGATAGTCATCCTTGATTTTATTTAAATAATATTCGGCAATAAGGTAAGAATGATACTGGCCCTCAAAATAATATTTCATAGCCCTGGCATAATATGATCTTAATTCTGAAATATCAATATCATCAGTGATGATATTGCCGGTGTTAGTGTTCTTATTATCTGAATCAATATCGTCTTTGGTAGATATATCTGTGGAATTTTCAGTATCGTCCTGAGTACCGCCAGTGCTCTCCTCATCGGTAGATTCAAAATCTTCAGTTTCAGGGTACGCGCTTTCAGCTTTTTCTCCAAACTTTAATCCGAATATCTCAATATCGAGTTTGCTGCACCCCGCTGTGGTGAGAATTATTGAGAGAATCAGGATTGCAGATATTGGAAAAATAATAATTTTTATAGTTTTACTGTTCATTATGGGTAGATTATATTTGAAAAACTAAAAGAGATTTTACGACGTGAAGCGAGAAAGCCCACTTCTTTAGGGGTGTGATGAGAGCGTCTATTTCCCTTTTTGTTCCTCGATATATTTTCTAATTGTATACTCATTGAGTTTTCCTACACTATCCACATAATATGAACGTGTCCATAGTGTCGGCAATCGTGAACGAAGCGAACCAAACTCTTGCCTGAGCAACCTACTGGTATATCCCTTAAGCTGTCCTACCACAAACTGTGGTGCATAAATAGGTTTGGTTTTAACAAACAAGTGAACATGGTCAGACATTATGTTTGTTTCTACAATTTCAATCTCTAATTCTTTCGCCTTTTGTTTTAACAATTCATCTAACCTATCTGCTATTTCACCAACAAGAACAGGTCTACGATATTTAGGACACCAAATAAGATGATAGCTTAGATTATAGACCGCCGTGGCGGATGTTTTCCATCTCATATTGACATTATACTATTGGCTATTATATAATTCAAGTATGATACTCACTTATAAAGTTAAACATGGCAAAAAATTAGATAAAGAACTTTCTATTGCTAAAAAAATAGCTGAGTTTGCGTTGAATAATAGAGATAAGTTGTCAAGCAAACATGTTACCCACCTGGGTTTGAAATCGGTTATAGCAAACCAAATACTTAGAAAATATGGACGAAATAAAAAGGCCAATACGGTAAAATCAGTAAAACTCACCATTCCAAATCAAGGGATCAAGTATCAAGCTGGAGTTATTAACATTCCCTCACTTAAACTTTTTATACCCTTCAATAAATCGTTTCAAAAAATCAATCAAATAGAGCTTGATAAATTGTTTGCCTATATTTCAATAACAGTTAGTGAGCCGCCAACTATAAAAATAAAAACACACATCGGAGTTGATTTAAACACTACAGGGCATTGTGCGGTTGTTGCGATAAGAGAAACGGGTAAAGTTCTAAAACTTGGCAAGAAAGCGGAGCATATCCACAGAAAATATAAAAATATCCGCAAAAATCTACAAAAAAAAAGGTTATATAAGGTTGTTAAGAAAATTAAAAATCGTGAGTCCAGAATTGTTAGGGACTTAAATCATAAAATATCAAAATCAATCATAAGTCTTGCGGTGAAAGAGAAAGGAGGTATACAAATGGAAAAACTGCAAGGTATGCGAGATAATAAAAAACATAGAAAGAGTTTCAAATATGCCCTCAACTCTTGGAGCTTCTATCAACTGGCAAAGTTTGTAGAATACAAGGCTCTCTTAGCGGGTATTCCTGTAACTTATATTGAACCAGCCTATACGAGCAAGTGTTGCTCAAGATGCGGTCAAATAGGTGAACGAAACGATAAGTATTTTAAGTGTCCATGTGGACACGTCGAACATGCTGATGTAAACGCAGCTTTTAATATAGCGTTTCTATCACCAAGCATTGTTCAATTGCAAGAAGAAAAGAGTTTTTTGCAAGCGGAGTCTGATACCCGCTAAAAGGAAACGCAAAGAAGCTATGCGACCTTAGAACCCCACTGGCTTTAGCCGTGGGAGTATGTCAGTCTACAATGGTCTTATTGTAAATTAAGTGAGAATACCTGTTACTAAATTGAGTTTTTAGAGTTTTTTCTGAAGTACACAACTTGTTTACAACTTTAAAATTAACGTATATAATAAAGTTGTAAACTAATATTTTAAAAGTATAAAAACAAGTAAAGATTACAACTTGTTAACGACTTTAGAATCTAATATAGAAAAAAGTTGTAAACACAACTCTTAAATAGTTCAATTAAATAATGAGTGTTAGAGACTTGATCTTAAAAAAACTAGAAGAAAAAGGTGAAGTTAAATCTTCAGAAATCGTAAAAGCTACTGGATATTCCCGTGTATATGTAAATAGGTATTTTAAAGAGCTCCGCGAGGAAGGTATTTTATTACAAATTGGTAAGGCAAATAAAGCAAAGTACATTCCTGCAACTGAAGAGATTATATTAAAAGAAAGAAAATCTATTAATAAAATACATAGAATACTTAATAATGTAAACCTTCATGAAGATGAAGTTTTTAATGGTATTAAAAGACAGTCAGGTATTGTTGAAGGATTAAGAGGCAATGTCTCAGGTATTCTCGAATATGCTTTCACAGAGATGCTTAATAATGCAATTGAACATTCTGAGTCAAAAAAGGTAGAAATAATTATTGAGCGAAGAACAAATAACATAATATTTGAAGTAAAAGACCGGGGTGTAGGAATTTTCAATAATATTATGAATAAAAAGGGATTAAGCAGTGAAATGGATGCCATTCAGGATTTACTTAAGGGGAAACAAACTACAGCGCCATCGTACCATAGCGGAGAAGGGATTTTTTTTACTTCCAGGATAGGTGATATCCTGACAATTCAAAGTTCACTAAAAAAGATTATTTTTGATAATTTAATAGGAGATATATTTGTTCGGGATGTTAAAAGTACTCAAGGTACCAGGGTGTTATTTTCAATTAGCCTGGATTCAACAAGGGATATTAGCAAAGTCTTTAAGCGATATTCTGATAACAACTATGAATTCAGCAGGACGGAAGTAGCTATCAAACTTTATGCAGTGGATGTCAATTATATATCACGGTCTCAGGCACGCAGAGTTTTAACCGGTTTGGAAAATTTTAAAACAATAATACTCGATTTCAGGGAAATAGATACAATAGGTCAGGCATTTGCAGATGAGATTTTCAGGGTATGGAAAATGAAAAATTCCAGAGTAAATATTATATCTAAAAACGCTAATGAGAATGTTCTATTTATGATAAAAAGAGCACTTTCAGAAGAATAAATATCTAATCTTTTTTAAAACTTTTAACCTTTAAAAATTTTCTTCAAATTCCAGGGAAAAATCGACGGCTGGCGCGGAATGGGTGATTAATCCCACTGATATCATATCAACACCTGTTTTGCATATCTCTTCAAGATTTCTGAGATTAATATTACCTGAAGCCTCTACCAGACAGGAGCTGCCTCTTTTTTCTCTTATTATTTTAACTGCTCTTGTCATCTGATCAGCACTCATATTATCAAGCATTATAATATCTGCCTTACTGGTTATTGCTTCATCAAGTTGGTTAAAATCTTTGATTTCTACCTCGATTTTTAGATCATAGGGGATACTAGACCTGATACTTTCTATGGCTTTTGAAACACCACATGCAGCAGCTATATGATTATCCTTGATAATTATCCCGTCAAAAAGGCCGAAACGGTGGTTATGGCCGCCGCCGCAGAGTACCGCATATTTTTCAATTTTTCGAAGAAGCGGCTTTGTTTTTCTGGTATCTAAAATTTTAACCTTATAAGGCTCTGCAATTTTTGCAAATTTACCGGTAAGAGTGGCAATTCCAGACATATGTTGGATGAAATTAAGACAGATCCTCTCAGCCTTTAAAATTGACAGGGTTGATCCGCTAATGTTGCATACTCTATCCATATATTCTAGCTTGTCCCCATCATTTTTTAATCTGCCAATTTTTATACTGCTGTCGATTTCTTCCAGCACAAAGCCTGCCACATCCAGGCCGCTTAATATTGCGTCACCTTCTTCCTTGCATATAATATATGAAAATGAATTCCTGTTCGGTGGGATTAGATATTTAGAGGTTATATCTCCAAAACCATCCATATCTTCGGAAATAGCTCCTCTTATGATATCTATTACTTCATTTTTCAAAATCTTATTTTCCATATTTTATCCTGTTACTTTTAAATATCTTTAAAATATACTTTATTCTGTTTTAGTATTATATGTTTTTCCCAGTTTTTGTTATCTTTTTTCGGGAAATCATTTCTCTGGTGTGTCCCTCTGCTTTCCTCCCTCAAGCTTGCCGCTTTTATTATAAGGCTGGCTACAGTGAGCATATTGGCAAACTCAAGCATGTTCTTGTCTTTTTTGTTGTAAAGATACCCACTATTTATGTGAAAGTTTACGAATTCTCCTGCTTCTTTTAAGCTCTGCGCATCCCGCAGTATACCGACCTTCCCGGTCATAATGTTTTTCAAGTCCGAAATGAGAGTTTTTATATCCGGTTTATGGTCATTAATTTTACCAGCTTTACTTTTTTTTATTTTAGCTTCATCCAAAAGCTTATTTACGCCTTCAATTGTTTTGTTCTCATACCCTGTGTTTTTTTGCTTTAGTTTTTTTTCGATGTCTTTATATATTTTCCAGCCATATACCAGACCTTCCATAAGGGAATTGCTGGCCAGTCTATTCGCACCATGTGCACCTGTTGCAGCTGCCTCACCGCAGCAGTACAGGCCTTCTATATTTGTCTTTCCCTTGTAGTCTGTTTTGATTCCACCGTTTAAGTAATGTTCGGCTGGAGATACCTTGATTAAATCTTTTTTTAAATTCAGGCTATTTTCCCTTAGTTTTGAGATTATATTTGGAAAGCGTATTTTGAGATGGCTTTCAGGGATATGTGTAGCATCAAGATAGATGTAATTAGAACTACACTTATCCATTACTCTTATCATTTCCTTTACCACTATATCTCGGGGAGCCAGTTCTGCTCTTGGATGCCTGCCGACCATAAATCTCGTTCCATGGCAATCCCGCAGATATGCGCCCTCTCCTCTAAGGGCTTCACTTATCAAAAATAGTTTTGAGTCTTTTGTTTTAAATACTGTGGGGTGGAACTGGACAAATTCTATATCCGTAATAGAGGTTCCTGCCCTGTAGGCCATGGCAATACCATCTCCGGTTGATATTGGAGGGTTTGTGGAAAGATTATAAATCTGACCAATTCCACCACTTGCAATTACAATATTAGAAGCAGGGTGTATTTCAATCTTATTAGTATTTATATCCATACCCAGAACTCCTGTACATTTGTTCTTATAAACTAATATATCCAGAACAAAATGTTCCGGGAGAAAATTTATCTGTTTTAAGCTCTTTGAGTGAGAAACTAATTTTTTCTCAAGCTCTTCTCCGGTTGCATCTCCTCCGGCATGAAGAATCCTGGGATAGCTGTGTCCTCCTTCAGTGGTCAGGCTTATCTCTCCTTCGGAAATATCAAAATTTGTACCGATTTCTATTAAATCCTCTATCATTTTTGGCGCAGTTTTCACCAGTATTTTCACTGCCTTCCTGTCGCAGAGGCCCTGACCGGCTGCTATAGTATCCTGGTAATGGTTTTTCCAGAAATCGGGTTTTTTAATTGCTGCGGCAATACCACCCTGGGCATACCAGGTTGTTGAATCGGAAAGGGAACTTTTGGTAAGCACCTTTATATTATTATTTTTTGCCAGTCTCATTGCAGTGGAGAGACCTGCAATTCCACTGCCAATAACAATACAATCGCAGTATTTATGAACTTTCTGGCAAAATGATGGACTTATTAAATATCTTGGCAACATAATTTATTTTATAGCTATCATCCTGTTAATAGCTGATCCGGCTTTCCTGATGATTTCTTCCGGTACTTTTATTTCATATCTCTCATCTTCCAGTGACCAGAGGACCTTTTCAAGGTTTATAAGCTTCATATCGGGGCATATAGCTTTGCCGGTAGCAGGATAGAAGGTCTTGGCCGGATTCTCTTTTTTTAGTCTATGTAATATTCCAATCTCTGTTCCGATTATAAAGTTCTTTTTTTTACTGTTTTTTATATATTTTAACATTCCTCCGGTAGAAGCTACTTTATCAGCAATACTTATTACATCCGGTGTGCATTCAGGATGTACCATAACTGCAGCGTCCAGGTGCTCTTTCTTAATCTGAATTATGTCTTTGATATTAATCATAATGTGGGTAGGACAATATCCATTCCATAATATAAGTTTTCTGCCTGTCTGGCTCTGAACATAACTTCCCAGGTACTTATCCGGTATGAATATTATTTCTTTGTTCTTTGGAATGGATTTTACCACGTTTACTGCATTTGAAGATGTGCAGCAGATATCACTTAAGGCTTTAACTTCAGCAGTGGAATTTACATAACATACTACAACAGCATCAGGATGTTCATTTATTAGCTTCTTAAGCTGAGTTGCGCTAAGCATATCAGCCATGGGGCAGCCGCTGTTTTTATCAGGGAGCAGAACTTTTTTAGCGGGAGATAATATTTTAGCAGTTTCAGCCATAAAGTGTACTCCACAGAATACTATAATCTTACTCTGTGCTTTTGACGCTTCTATGCTTAACTCGAGAGAATCTCCTACAAAGTCTGCTGCATCCTGTACTTCGCCAATTTGATAATTGTGAGCCAGTATAATGGCGTTCTTTTTTATTTTTAGTTTAATAATGTTATCAAGAAACTCTAGTTTTATATTCATTTTTTTTCCTCTTATGCAGTAGGAATGCTTTTGTTATTTTAAAACAACATTTATAAAATTAAAATAAGCTCTTTATTATATCTGAAAACAGAATCAGTATTTTTCTATCTGATAATATAGAATCGAATATTTTGGGATTCTAGAATCCCATTTTTTGGGACTCTGATTTTCTTTAAATTCTGGTTTTTATAGATTCGGTGAAAAAAGAAATTAAAAAAAGCTTATCAACTTGAAAGATTTATTTATTTTTCTTTTAATGCTATTATTTCAAATTCAGATATATTTAGTTGATATTTAAAATACCTTTATAATTTTAGTGGGGATAATTTCTTGAAACTGATTATAAGCGAGAAAGAAATAGCAGCTGGAAGAATTGCGCGTATACTTGCCGGAAATGGTGTAGACCACCAAAAAGTATATGGGGTTCCCGTCCATCATTTCAAGATTGATGGTGAGGATTACAGGATTATCGGGCTTAAAGGTCATATACTGAAAGTGGACTTTCCCAAGGAATATGCAAACTGGTTTAAAGTGGACCCGATAGAGCTTATTGATGCTAAAATAGAAAAAATTCCCATCCAGAAAAAGATAATCCAGGCACTAAATAAAATTTCCAGTGATGCGGATGAGATTATTATAGCCACAGACTACGACAGAGAGGGTGAGCTTATTGGCTATGATGCAATGCAGCTGGTAAAAGAAAGAAACGCTCTTGCTCCTGCAAAAAGGGCAAAGTTTTCAGCAATTACTCCAAAAGATATAAACCAGGCATTTTCAAAACTGGGAAAAATTGATCTGGATCTTGCTTTTGCAGGAAGGGCAAGGCAGGATATTGACCTGATATGGGGAGCCACACTGACACGCTTTTTATCCCTTGCCACCTATCAGATTAAGGATAAATTTCTTTCGGTGGGAAGAGTACAGACTCCCACTCTTACCCTTATTGTAGAAAGAGAGCTAAAAATAAAATCATTTATCCCCACTCCTTATTGGGTTGTGAGTGTAAAGCTTAAAACAGAATCCGGTGAGGAATTTGAAGCCACTCATAAGAAAAAAAGATTTTTAAAGAAAGAAGATGCGCAGAGTGTTTTTATTAAGCTGGGTGACAGGGGAACTGTCCTGGGAATAAATGAAAGCATTAGAGATATAAAACCCCCAGCACCCTTTAACACAACTGCCCTTATAATAGGCGGAAGTTCAATTGGCTTTACTGCATCAAAGACTATAAATATTGCTGAAAACCTGTATATGAACGGTTATATAAGTTATCCCCGCACTGATAACACAGTTTATCCTTCCTCCATAGATGTAAAAGAAATAGCAAGGATGCTTGGTAGTTCCGGTGAATATTCCCGGATGTCTGAAGCGGTCCTTGCCCAGAAGAAGATAGTGGCAAGACGGGGCAAAAGAAGATCAACAGACCATCCGCCAATTCATCCTACATCAGTTGCGCAAAAAGCCAACCTGAGCAGTGATGAGTGGAAGCTGTATGATCTGATTGTAAGAAGATTTATATGCACCTTGCTTCCTGCAGCAAAAATTAAAATTATAATTGCAACTATTGATATAAATGGAGAACCATTCATTGCTAATGGCTCCAACTTTATAGAGCAAAGCTGGATAAAGTTTTATCCGTACTATAAGCATAAAGATGTTTTTATTCCTCAGCTTAAAAAAGAACAAATAATAACCGTCAGCGGTAAAGAATTGCTGGATAAAAAAACAAAACCACCTGTAAGGTATACCCAGGGAAAGCTGGTTGAAGAAATGGAAGAACTTGGTCTGGGGACAAAGGCAACTCGCCATACAATTATACAAAACTTAATCCTGAGAGGATATGTGAATGGGAATCCTCTTCAGCCTTCTGAAAAAGCTATTGCAGTAGTCAGGATGTTAAAAAAACATGCTGAAAAGATATCATCCCCGGATATGACTTCAGAGTTGGAAATGTATATGGATGGTATTGTAAATGGGGATGAGACTAAAGAGGATGTTGTGGATAGGTCAAGGAAGATGTTAAGTGAAGTAATGACTGTTCTTCAAAATGAAAAGCATGAGATATCACAAGAGATAAAAAAAGCAATCAGAGAAGATCTGGTAGTGGGTAAATGCCCGGGTGAAAATTGTGATGGAGATTTAATTGTCAGAACTGCAAGAAAAACAAAGAAAAGATTTATAGGATGCAATGCTTATCCTGAGTGTAGAACTACATTTTCACTTCCACAAAGAGGTCTTTTGGTTACCACGAGGGAAGAGTGTAAGCATTGTGGGTATCCTGTAGTTAAAATTATAAATAAGGGGAGAAAACCCTGGGATTTATGTATAAATCCGGATTGTCCTGGGAAAGATGAGAAATATAGAAACTACAACAATAATAAAT
Organism: bacterium; assembly: GCA_030611285.1. Classification (GTDB taxonomy): domain Bacteria; phylum Actinomycetota; class Humimicrobiia; order Humimicrobiales; family Humimicrobiaceae; genus Hydromicrobium. The sequence goes on from JAUWQC010000006.1 coordinate 12,692, forward strand.
GAAGCGAAAAGACTTCTGATTGAAGCAAGTTTTAATCTTCCTTGCGATGTTATAGGGGCTGTAAAGATCGCTGCTAAGAAAGAGATTAGCGAGAGAGCTAAAAAAATCCTTGAACTTATTTTAGAAAATGCAAAAATTGCAAAAAAACAAAAACTTCCCTTATGCCAGGATTGCGGCCAGGTTTATATTGATCTTGGTATTGGTCCTGATATCTGCATTAAGGACAGCGGCAGCTTAAACAGCTTATTAAACCAGGCAGTAGCGGATACTTATACCAGTAATTATCTTAGAAAATCAATAGTCTCTGACCCGTTATATGAGAGAAAAAACACTTCAGGTAACACCCCTGCAGTAATTCAAACCAGTTTTACTTCCAGTCCCGGTCTTCATATAAAAATATATTTAAAAGGTGGAGGTAGTGAAAATTGTTCCTATCTTTATATGCTGAATCCATCAACCGGAGAGGATGAAATAATTGAGTTGGTTTTGGATGTGGTAAAAAAGAATGTTACTAAATGCTGCCCACCGGTAATTGTTGGTATTGGAGTTGGCGGGACGTCTTCAGAAGTGGTCAAACTTGCAAGGACAGCCAGCTTTAGAAATCTGGAGATTAGGAATCCGGATAAAAGATACAGGCAGTTAGAGGAGAAAATACTGGATGCAATAAATGAGACTGGAATAGGACCACAGGGTCTGGGTGGAAAAACAACTGCTCTGGCCTGCAATATAGAATATGCTCCCTGCCATATGGCTTCTCTTCCGCTGGCAGTTTTTATGGGCTGTCATTCCACGAGAAGGGCTGATTCAAAAATATCGCTGCCATAGATATCATAAGCCACAAACAGAGGAAAATCTTCTACTACGATCTCACGAACTGCTTCTGCCTCCAAATCACTATATGCAATGATTTTAATATCTTTTACTTTCGTAGAAAGATAGGCGGAAATACCTCCCACTGATACAAGATAGACAGATTTATATTTTTTTAGAAGTTCCTTTATCTTATCGCTTCTCTTACCTTTTCCTATCATTGCTTTAAGTCCTGCTTTAAGCAGTGGTTCGGTTAAATTATCCATTCTGGCGCTGGTGGTGGGACCGATACTTCCGCTCTTCTTGCCCGGAGGGGTTGGTGAGGGACCTGCATAAAATACAGTCTTATTTTTTAAATCAAGGGGCAATTTTTTATGGTATCTGATAGCATCAACCATTCTCTTATGAGCCGCATCCCTGGCGCCGAATATAGTACCACTTAAATAAATGATATCCCCGGCTTTTAATTTTTTAATTTTTTCTTCTGTTAGTGGTGTGGATAACCTGAAAGTATTGCCGCTCATTTTTTACCAGTCTTTCTAATCCTTCCAGTTTTACTCATCATCGGTATTAAAATACTTGTCTCTTTTAAAATAATTATCATAGGAATACAGCGGTTTTCTGCCAGGAGGTGGTTTTTTACTTCTCCGTGAGCTAAAGATTAACATGAAAATTATAAAAATTATAAATAAGCCAATAATGCCTAAAATTACAATTAAAAAATAGGTCAGCAGTTTTGTTTTCCTGCCTTCTATATATAGTTCTTTCTCATCGCCATATTTTATATTCCATATGGCAATGTTATTATCCCCGATTATATCTGCATTGTGGCTGGTTATTTTTACCGGAAATTTTACCCGATAGGTTATATTTAAAATATTGCTGTCTGCTTTAGCCAGATCATTGATCCGGTTGTAGTCAGAATTTATATCTGAAGAGGTAAGGAGTATCTCGTCTATTTTCATATCTATATAATCTTCAAAGAAATATTCATTATGGAAGAAATAAGGGACTATTTCCAGTTTGGCGTAGAATCTTTCAGCAGGAGCTTCAGAGAAATTATCTATGGAAATATGCTGGAGAAAGTTTACGTCTTCAAAACTGATAGTGGAACTGAAGTGGGTATAGTCTCCTTCTTCATAATTTTTGTATTCTCCTTCAGGGAGGTGACTTTCAAGTATTTTATGTATTTTATCAGAGATGGGTTGATTCTGATTCAAAACCACCTCACTCTTCTGGAGATACTCCGTTTTAACTGCTATATCAATAGTCCTGGTGCCGGAATAATCAGAATTTATCTGGGTAAAGGTATCAATTAGTGTCTGGTCGCAGGAAGAAATAAAAGGGATTATAAATATAAGTAAAATAAGAATTGTTAAAATTTTTAAGTAGTTTGATTTTATCATGGTCTCTTTATCACATTTATAAATAATTCTAACATATAGAATATTAATATTGTAGAAAAAGTTAGCTGTCTGTTTCATTCCACAGTAACTTTACTGCATTTTCGAAATATGACAGCGCTCCTTCGTAACGGTCTAAATTATAAAGGGTGGCGCCAGACCAGTGGTAATTTGATATATCCGATATATTGCTCTGTATAAAGAAAAATGAAACTAAAATTGGTTTGTTGACGTATATAATTAATATGCTAGCATATTGAATCGACAATGGAAAACAGTTTTGTTTAATAGAATATTAATA
>JAUWQC010000185.1 GCA_030611285.1 bacterium
CAGAGCTCTTAGCATTCAATCACGGCCGAATGCGTTTTCAAATTAATCTTTTGCAGGTTACCACCTCTATTCAACCTCATATCGCAGCTGAAAACGGAATTTATCCAGCGTAACCGGGGTCATCCTATTTAATTCTTCACATAAATGCCGGGCTGCATATTCTATTACCTCATTTGTGAACTTTTTTAGCCTGATTGTAAGAATATTCCCTTCTAATTTTATATCTGCTCCTCTTTGTACTATCATCCCCAGTGTCGGCCATATATCTCGAGGGTCATCATAATACTTGCTTAAAATTTCACACATTTTTTTCTGTATTATATAACTGAATATTTTTATGGAGTCTAAAAATCGTTTTTTCTCATAATCAAATTTAACTAATTTTACGCCATTATGTGCTTCATCATATCTTATCTTCTTAGGTAACTTATCAATCTCCTGCTGGATTGTGAATTTTTTTGAATCAGATAAGACAAGCTCTTCCAAAACTTCTTTTTGTTTCTTTCTTAAATCCCTCCACTTTATTTTCCCCCAGGAGGCAAAAACTTCTTTGCCAATTTCCGCCCTAAGCCGTTGCTCGTTAGCTGCAAGACTGGCTTTTTTCTGTTTTAATTCTGTTACTTGGGGATTATCTACCAAAGGCTGTTCCTTTAATGCCACAGCTTCATATCCTGGAAAATAATCTATGTGATGATCTAATTTTAGTGTCTTAAATAAAGTCTCCTGCCCCCACCTTCTGCAAATTAATTTGATAATTATCTCTGGCTCTAATTCCCAGTTGTTTGTGTAAATTGCTGACTGTTTTTTATTGCTTCCACTTTGTATCACTATCGCCCGTACCTTGCCGTATTTATTCATCTTCCTGTCTTCTGCTTCGAAATATTTTACTTCTTCGCTTTCCTGTAATTCGTAATCTACTATCACGCTTTTAGTAAACTGTTCTTCTTTTATACTCGGCTTCCAACTATCAAAATATTTTGCCCAGGTAACAAATGTTGCATTAATTTCATCGCTATCAAATTTCCTGAATAAATCAGCGCTGTATCCTTCACGGTCAAATATAACTATCAGACTATTATCAGCTATCCCGACTTCACCGGCCATCTTCTTTGCCATAAGTATAAGTTCTGGTATCTTCTTTAACATATCTTCAGAAGAAGGCCTTATCAAAAATACCAGAGGATTGAATTTATCGTCTATGGCCATAAAATTATAACTTCCCTTCATCGGTATCTTCCTTACCCCATGCCATCCCATTTTGACGACGTATATACCATAATATGGAAGAAAATGTGCGTCGATATATAACACACCCCATTTAACTAATCCGGAACTTAAATACTCTTTCCCAAATTGTTCCATTAACTGCTCGCCCTTTTTGAACTTTCTTACCTTATGCATAAATCGCCGTATTGTAAAAATACTTGGGCTTAATGATTTTCCAATTAACACGCCAAATTCTTCAGGGTATACTGTCTTGAAATTCTCTACTGATCTAAACCCAAAGACATCACAATATAATAATGTTAAGCATAGTTGCTCTAAAGTATAGCCTTCATATGTTTCGATATTAATTACTTTCTTTATAGTTGAGAGAAAATTATGTTTTTCTAATAACGGAGCAAATAGAAGACCTCCGGCATAGGTGCTGAATGCTCCTTTTTCTAAACGATTAAGATATACTCGCTCTGCCGGAGAATAAAAAGATAACCCCCTGTTTTTAGAATTCTCCTCAAGGAACTCCACATCTTCTTTAACTTGCTCTATTTGATTTTCTTCTACTCGCTCTGGGAAATCTTGAAGATCAGAAATCGCTCTGGAATCATTTGAGGGATCCCATAGCATTAACTGTCCTTCATTTCTTTTCTCAAAAAGGTCCATTGGGGATTCCTGAAGCTGCTCCTTTATCACCGAACTTCTAAATCCATTTTCGATAAGAACGCTACGGATAGTGCTTATGCTTATTTCTTTGTTCCATTTTTTCTTAATTAAATTTGCAATTTTTTCATAAGAGAGATTTATGTCATTAAAAGTTACTTCTAAAATCATAAATTTTATCTCAGGGGTAATTTTCCATGAATCTTTTGGGCCAGACTGCTGGTCTAATAGACCCGCTATACCATCCTTCTCAAATCTATTTGTATAATTATATACCGACTTAATATTGATTCCAAAAGCCTCTGCTAATTCTTCTTTTGTAGCCAAATCTGATCTAAATAATTGTACAATTGCTACTCGCTGGGCCACCTGGTCATTATATAACCAGCTCATATATGGACGCCCTTCTAATAATACTTTTTGTTCCTCGCCATCTTTTATTACCATAATTTTTTTAGATAAATCCCATCCAGGAAATTTTGCATTGTTCTCCATCTGATATCCCCTCCTCGGGGTATATTATACAGGAAAAATGACCGCATTTCAAAATCGGCAAGGGTTTTTTGCATGTTTTCCGCCTATTTTTTGAGCTTCATGATTGAATGCTAAGAGCTCTGGACTCGATTCTCGTACCCTGTTATTCTGGCGACCATGAAAGAAAATATGGTCATACAGGGCCGCAAGATGACATCCGCAGACATTCGGTTCATCCGTCAGTTGCTTATTCAAAATCCGTCCTGGAACCGGACACGCTTGTCAGTCGAACTTTGCAAACAGTGGCACTGGCTGGGCGCAAACGGTCAACTGAAGGATATGGCATGCCGCACATTTCTGCTCAAACTTCAGCGTTCAGATCAAATCAAATTGCCTGAGTCACAGTTAAAGTCAACGAATGGATTGCGGAATCGTAATTTTGCATTCATTCCTCATCAGATCAGGGATATTTGTTGTGATCTCAATA
>JAUWQC010000061.1 GCA_030611285.1 bacterium
GCTGTTAAAAGGCATAATAAATATATTACTGCATTAGAGTCTGAAGGAATTAAAATAATAAAGGGTTATTTTAGTAAAAAGAAGAAATTATGTAGAGTTCCAGGGTGTAATTTCAAAGGTAATAAATATTTTGATATAAGGGAAGAAAAACAAACAGATATCAATATTTCTCTTTCTCTTTTAAAAGATGCTTATTTAAAAAATTATGACACATGTTTTTTAATGTCCGGTGATAATGATTTTGCTCCTATATTAATAACCATTAAAGATTTATTCAATATTAATCCATTCCTAATTACACCTCCCTATAAACCCGGAGTTGTTAATTTAAAACCAATTAAAGACTTAAAGAGTGCCTGTTTTGATCAGAAAAGACAAAAATTTAACGTTATAAATTTAAAATTTAATAATTTCATTGGATATTCACTTCCAGAGAAAATATATGATACTTACGGGAATTTAATTGTAGAAATACCAAAAGAATATTCCAAATTTTAAGAAAATTAAATTTTGCTGCTGTTGTTGAACTTTAAAGTAACACTTTTAATTTAACCAATTCATTCAAAAATTGGTTCAAAATTTCACAGCTGAAATAATATATATAGCATCCTACTAGAGTTCCTATGAATAAAAGGGCTATATTATTATTATGTATTCATAAATTAAGCACAAAAGTGATAAAAAGTGATAAAACTTGATAATCCTTCCGCTAAAAAAAGAATATGAAATTAGTATATGAAATTAGTATACCCCCCCTAAATCTATTATTTTTAATACAATAGTATTCATCACTAATAAATCTTATAAAAACAAAAGGTATTTAAGATTAAAAGTAGTACGATTTAAGATTAAATTTAATACGATAGTAATACTAAAATTAATAGCCTATCATTTGTTTTTAATATAGCAAAATGTCTAAAGCTTTCTAACTGATTAACCTTAAGACAAAGAGGGTTGAAATACATCAACTGTAGGGGTGCACTCCAAAAAATACCTACCTTTTCTTACTTTCATATTAAGCCTGACTATCTTATCGATGTGTTCCTGGCTGTGTATCTTGGCATTTGACGGGAGCATTTTAAGCTCTTCTATCTTGACCATCTCAAGCGTTAATGCTCCCGTCGTTCCTTTTACCTTACCATCCATTATTCCTTGAGTTTATCTTTTTTTCTTCTTATCCTTTTTGCCCTTATCCTTGCCCCTATCCTTCTTGCCTTTATCCTTTTTCATTCTTGTTTCCTTCCTCTTTTATTTTTATGGCCTTAGGCCTGAGCGGAATATATTTAAATAGGTTAGCTTTTTACACTTACAGCAAATAACCACCCATTAAACACTGATTTAAGACTGCTTAAGTTTTTGATAGATATACGCCCTTTGGCTATTTTATAGACTTAGCCAGTTTATCAATTTCTTTGGCCAGGTATATGATACATCAGCTTAGATTTACTATGTGTATGTTTTGTACTGTCTCACCTTCTTTGGTACCTGCTCCCTTTTGAGTAAGATCACTTATTTCATCGCCAGCAGTCTCCATCAAGGAGTTTATTACCTGTTCTACAGGACCAATACAAACCTCTTTTTCGTCATTCTTTACATTCCTCTTTGTTCTTCTCTTCCTTCTTGTTGTTCATAGCTTACCTCCCTGTTTTGACGAAGTGATTATGAAGTGGCAATGAAGTTTAAAAATACTTAGTCCGCTACATTATACTACTCTTATAGCTTGGAGTCTTCTAACTGGTTAATGTTACCTGGCTAACTTTTTTTCAGTTTTATAAAATCTTACCACTTATTATTTATCTACTATAAGAAATTGGATTAGAAGTTAACGACGGCCTCCTCCTCTTGGTCTTCCATCGTCTCTTCTGGGGCCCCCTCCTCTATTGTCAAACCTTGGTCTTTCTTCTCTTGGTCTTGCAACATTAACAACAATCTTTCTTCCTTCCATCTCAGTGTCGTTCAACTTTTCGATAGCTTCATCTGCTTCTTTGTCGTTTTCCATTTCTATAAATCCGAATCCTTTGCTCTGACCGGTATCCCTATCTTTAATTACGTCACAGGAAATAACTTTACCTATCTTAGAAAAAATATCTTCTAATTGGGAACTTGTTGTGCTATAAGGAAATCCTCTTACAAATAATTTCTTTGCCATTTATTATCACCACCTTTCTTTTTTACAGTACTGTCTCTCTCTGGTGGATAGAATAATCTTTTGAGGATATCTTCTTATCGAACTAGAGGAAACAGATGTAAATATATATGCCTTATTTAAAGAATATGTTTTTATTATAACACATTATTCTTTTTTATTATGATAAAATACTATTAGAAGTGGAAAATGTTGCTGATAACTTTTCATGTCTTTTCTCCTTTCCAAAAAAAAATATTTACGCTTGCTACAAGCGTTAGAAAACAAGGTTCTGCTGAAAGTCTAAGGTGGAGTTTCTGCAGTTTTGAAAAAATGAGAGGGATAAATAGCCAGGCGGGTTATGCTTGCAAGCTGAAAACTACCTTGACTTTAAAAAGCAGGTTCTTTGTTAGGTTTTCGTTAAAAAAAAGAAAATGTAGTAAAATTTAAAAAGCTTTAAAATAAAATAAGAGACGAGATACTTTATTAAGGAAAAATGGAAAAATGAGGTATACAAAAAATAAACTGGAAATAGAGTTGCTGAAAATATTTTCTGCAGAAAAAGATAGGCATAAAAATAGGTATAATATTTTAGGAAGAGGATTGCCCGGAAGTCCGGGATCACTTGAATACCAAATGCAAACTACGTTTACTGCAGATGAACGAGCATTGGCCGGGCAAGCAATAAACGAATTGGAAAGCAGAGAGCTAATAGTTCCTACCTATAAAGACCTAAGCTCACCTGGAGATTGGTTGATAATTACTTCTCTTGGTGAAGGAGCTCTTAAAACTGGAGCGTTGGATGAGCTTGATAATCTTCTTTTAAAAATCAAGTCCGACAATGACTTGCTTTCTATGCGCTATGGTGCTTATGAGGCAATGATATCAAAACATGCCGATTGGCCAAGACATGTTGCAAGCTCCTGCAGGGAACTCATTACAAAAGTTTTGCATGCTATTGCTCCTGACGAAGAAGTAATAAAAGACCTTAGGTTCATTCCTGATGAATCATCGAAAAATAAGATTACCAGAAAAGAAAGGATTAGACATTATTTGAGGAAAAATCTGGATATCTCTAAAAGAAATGTTGAGGTTGTTGACAAAGCATGTAATTTAATAGAAGCATGTTATAAAAAGCTAAATGCAGTTACACATACCGACATCAAAGAGGCAGAATGCTTGGTAAAGCTAACCGAAAATGCTTTATTTTTCTTACTAAACTAATATATTTATAAAAACCCCTAAAAGATTTCATTCCGTTTTCTACATCTATGTTTGCCAGAGTGATATAAATTGTGGTTGTGCTGATATCGGAGTGGCCCAGGATTCGCCTTAGTGTCTCTATATCTTTTGTCTGCCTGTAATATTGAGTAGCGTAATGCCTGAAGCTGTGTGATGTATAATCTTTTCTTTTAAGTCCGGGATTAAGTTTATATCTAAAATATTTCTTAAGCTTAGAAAATCAAAAAATCTTATAAGTTCCTTATTGTAATCATAAATGGTTGAAGGGCAGGCTATTTTTTCAATTTTCATATAAGATAGGAAGCTATCTATATAATTTCTCATATTTGTTTTTTACTCTTCTTGCAAGACAAACTAAGAAATTATATCCTATTTAGTATAGAACTCGGCTTACAGGCTAACTCCGATTCTCCTTTATAGATATTTTCTAAAAATACTCAAATAATTATTAATCCATTAGGAAAATTATAGCCCGCCTTGAATATGATTTCATAGTTAATCCTTAAAAAAGTTAAGCAACCTATAAAAAATAATATTCCAGGTTTAATTTTTTATTTAAAGATTAAAAATAACGCTATTACTTTTTCTTAATAGAAATATTAACAACAGCTAATGCAAGAAACACAACACCTGTAACAATCAAAACAAGTATATTGATAAGTGGAGATAGCTCTTTATCGCCAAAGAAAAAAACAATGCCCATCATCTGTTTGAAGCCGGTGACTGCCTGTGTTGGTGCATTTTCAAAGAACTTACCGGCTTTGTGGTCTTTTTTCCATCTGGTAATCAGTACCGGTGATATCTTGTACTCTCTGGCTATCTCTGCCTGTGTGGCTGAACCCGATACAATGGATTCTACTACATGCATTTTAAAATCATCACTAAAACTTCTTCTTACTCTTCTCATCAGCTATTCTAACTGATGCTATATTAGTATATAATGTGTCTAACTGTAGGGGTTCACCCCAAATACACTTTGACAAAGTTCGTGAATTTATTAAAATCTGAAATAAGAATAGTTCTTTAACAAACAAAAAAATGAGGTAAGAAGATGAATAGAGAAAGATGCCCAGAACTTTTTAAACGCTATGAAGGAAATCCCATTTTGACGGCGGAAATTTGGCCTTATAAAGTAGGGACAGTATTTAATCCTGGAGCAATAAAATTTAATGATGAGGTGTTACTTTTGGTGAGAGTTAAAGATAGGCAGGGATATTCCCATTTAACCTGCGCCAGGAGTAAAGACGGAAAAACAAATTGGCAAATAGACTCAAAACCTACGTTGGAGGCAGATATAAGCGAAGGCGAAGCGATATTTGGATTAGAAGACCCAAGAATTATTTGGTTAGAAGAACGGCAAGAATATGTGATTAGCTGTGTTTCCTTCTGTGCTGGTGTGGCAGATGAGCCCTCTGGTGTTTCTCTGATCACAACTAAAGATTTTTCTAGTTTTAAACGTCTGGATCGACCATTGATACCACCAAATAAAGACGCTTCTTTATTTCCTAAAACTTTTAAAGGACGTTATGCTCTTATTCACAGACCTATTGTTGAAGGTAGAGCCGATATTTGGATTTCTTTTTCACCCGATCTAAAAAATTGGGGTGACCATAAGGTACTTATTCCTGCTGGGCATAGGAGTTGGGATGAGACTAAAGTAGGTTTAGGACCTCAACCTATTGAAACAACTGAGGGCTGGTTGATTATTTATCATGGAGTAAGGAAGACAGCTTCTGGAAGTATTTATCGGATTAGCATGTCTTTATTAGACCTGGATACTCTCCAGTTAATTCACCGAAGTAAGGAATGGGTTTTGGGTCCTAAAGAAGATTATGAAAGAGTGGGTGATGTAGATGATGTTGTTTTTCCTTGTGGAGCTGTTGTTAACAAGAAAACAAACGAACTTTTGATTTATTACGGCGCTGCTGATTCAGTAGTTGGATTAGCCATAGCTGATTTAGACGAGATTATGCTCGCCATGGTTGAATAATAGATAGATCAAAAGGAGGGTTCACACCACGAAAATCGCAATGCTAACAAGATGGAATGCTACCTGTGGAATATCAATGCATGCGGAATTAGTAGCAAAAGAGTGGATAAAAAAATATGATCTAACTATTTTTGCGCCTACATTAGAATCTGCACGGGATTGGTATCATCAAATTGTCGAAAAACCTGATGAAGATTATGTAATAAGGGGATATGAACAGCCCATGGCTCTAGGTGAGTCGGGATGGATTGATGATAGGTTATGGAAAGAAAATTACGATATTCTTGTTGTCCAGGGATTAGCACTTATGCCTATCCAAACTCTTCTCAAAATCTGGAAGAAGATCAAGGCAAAAAAAATTCTCGTAGTGCATGAAGGCAAATTACCCACCTATGAAGGTTTTTATAAATGCGAATTTGACGGCATCGTTTGTTTTGATAGCAAATATAAATCGATGCTATCGAGAAGATATTCTCCAGATAAGATTCATATAATACCCTATCCCTGCCATCCAGTTGTGCGAGGCAATAAGGCACTGGCAAGGAAAAAGTCAAGTATTTCTAAGGAGAAGATAATATTATTCTCATTTGGGAGACAGCCATTAAAAGAGTATAAGGACTATCTTAAAGTAGTTGAGGAATTGAAGGGAGAGTATGAAATAAAGTATGTTGTCCTTCGATCAGATCATAAGTGGAACCAAAAGGAACTTCCCAAGTTTTTGGATTTAAGAATGGAGGCCCCACCGACTGAAAAAATTTATGAATATTTACAAGTGGCGGATATACATCTAATACCCAAAGCACCTACAGATTCAGTTGTTGTTTCAAGCACAGTTTTTCAATGTTTAGGTGCTTTGACACCAATAGTTGTCCCAAATACCAGGCATTTTGAATTATTAG
>JAUWQC010000264.1 GCA_030611285.1 bacterium
TGGCGGAAAAAGCACTTTTTTAAAGATTGCAGCAGGGTTACTCAAACCAAGCCAGGGAGAAATAACCATAGATAATAAACAACCCGGAACATATACAAAATCTATTGTCTCTTATCTGCCTGAAATCAACTACCTTTACAAATGGATGAAGATAAAAGATGCTGTGAATTTTTTTAAGGATCTATATGTTGATTTTGATGCCGAAAAAGCCAGAGAAAGTTTAAAATTTATGGAATTGGAAGAAGAGGAAAAAGTGACCACTCTTTCCAAGGGGATGATGGGAAGGTTAAAATTAACCCTGGCCTTATCCAGAAAATCTAAAGTATATTTGCTGGATGAACCTCTAAATGGTATAGACCCAATTTCTCGGGAAAAGATAATCACTTCTATTCTTGATTCTTATAGTGAAGAAGCTTCAATACTTATTAGCTCACATCTCATTTACTATATTGAAAAATTATTGGATTATGTATTTTTCTTATCCGAAGGTAGAGTAATCTTATCCGGAGACGCAGAAGAATTAAGGAATAAAAGAGGGATGTCTATAGATAAATTATTTCAGGAGGTTTTTTAATCATGATGACTTTACTTAAATATGAAATCTATCGCCGCTGGAGATGGTTAGCACTTAGATATGCGGCTTTGATTATAATCGGGGCTATGCTCTTAAACCGGGTCTCTTCTCCTGCCTATCAAAATGAATTTATGGGAGAATCTATGGGAAAATTTATTTTGGTCAGTTTGGTTATTTTTATCATTATTATTGTTGAAGGAATTAATATGCTGAAAGAAGACCTGTTTGAAGAATGTGGATATCTAACTTTCACTATTCCAAAAAAGGGAAGAACTATTTTAGCTTCTAAATTAGCGTTATTATTTTTACAATTAAGTTTCTGGACAATTATCAGCATCGGGTTTGGATCGATATTATTTTCAAAATTACCTTATGGTGAAATGGTTCAGATAAAGACTCAAATTAATTTTTACTTTTACCCGACCCTTTTATTTATATTAACTGCTTTTTTTAATTTTGTTTTAATGATACATTTTAGCCTTACCTTAACCAGGACTTTACTGGCCAATAAAAGGTATTCAAGTTTATTATCAACAGGTATCTTTTTCTTTCTGGTTTATTTCATTGAAAAGGTATATTATGGTCCGTTTTTGAATCAAATACAATATATTTCAATAGAAATTGGAAGTAGAGCAAATACTACTTTACTCTCCGGGGGTTATACTGCTGTATTTTTAAATATAATTCTTACAATTATATTCTTTACAGCAACTGCTTACTTGCTGGAAAACAAGATAAACATTTAAAAAAATTAGTATGGAGGATGTAGCGGTATTACATCCTCCTATTTCTTTTTCTTTAGTTTAACCGCGGTACCATATACAAACATCTCTGCTGCCGCTTGCATAATTGACGAGGTAGTAAAACGAATACATACTATCCCATCTGCGCCCATCATTCTTGCTGCGATAATCATCCGGTCGATAGACTGCTCCCGGGATTCTGCCAGTAATTTGGTATATTCCTCAATCTCGCCACCAACTATATTACGAAAACTGGCTAATATATCTTTCCCGACATGTCGTGCCCGAACAGTATTGCCTCGAACAATTCCTAAAGTTTCCACAATTTCG
>JAUWQC010000022.1 GCA_030611285.1 bacterium
TAAGTTCTGCTGCTTTTTCAAATTCTCTATCCTTTGAATACTGCTCCATTTTTGCTTTTAACCGGCCAATAATAGTTCTATCTTTTCCCTTTAAAAATAACATTGTAAAGTCAATATTCCTGCCATATTCTTCTTGAGAAACATTGCCAGTACATGGAGCCGGACATAATTTAATATGGTAATTAAGACAGGGCATATTTTTACTTTTACCTGGCCTTACTTTCTTGCAATCCCTTATTTGGAATATTTTTCTCAAATATTCCAGAGTTTTTCTTACAGCTCTCGCATCAGTATAAGGCCCGAAATATTTTGCACCTTTAATATTCCTATTTCTGGTTAAAAACACCCTGGGGAATTTTTCGCCAACCGTAACCGCAATAAATGGATATGACTTATCATCTTTTAAATCTATATTATATTTTGGTTTATTTTTCTTAATTAAACTATCTTCAAGTATTAATGCTTCTGTTTCATTATCTGTGACTATATAATCTATGGATTTAATTTTTTTTGCAAAATCTAAAGGCTTAGCGTATAAAAAGTTGTCACTTCTATCTTGAAAATAGCTTTTTACACGGCTGTAAAGATTTTTTGCTTTACCAATATAGATGATTTTGTCTTCAGAATTTTTAAAAATATACACTCCGGCCTTCTTCGGCAGTATCTTTAAAAGTTCCTTTATTTTATACCCCTGATAATTATTTTCATTTATTTTTTTATCTACTGCTACCGTATTCATAAAGTTGTTCCTTAACCAAATTTTTATCCATATACATCTTTAGAAAATTTCCGGTGTAAGAATTTTTGTTTTCTGCCACTTCTTCGGGAGTCCCCTGAGCAATAATTCTTCCGCCTTTATTTCCCCCTTCCGGTCCAAGGTCTATAATATAATCAGCAGTCTTAATCACTTCCAGATTATGTTCGATTACCAGTACCGTATTTCCTGCGTCCACTAATCTTTTCAATATTGCCAGTAACTTACTTATATCGTCAAAATGCAGGCCGGTAGTAGGCTCGTCCAGTAGATACAAAGTATTACCTGTGCTTTTTTTAGAAAGTTCTGTAGAAAGTTTAACCCTTTGCGCCTCTCCACCTGATAAGGTTGTGGAAGACTGTCCTAATTTAATATACCCTAAACCTACATCATTAATTAATTCCAGTTTTTTATTGATTCTTGGAATGTTTTTAAAAAAATTCATGGCTTCTTCAACAGTCATATTTAAAACATCATCAATATTTCTACCTTTATATCTTATTTCTAAAGTTTCACGGTTAAACCTCTTTCCCTTACAAACCTCACAGGGGATATAAATGTCAGGTAGAAAATGCATCTCTATTTTTATAAGACCACCCCCGCCGCAAGCCTCACATCTTCCACCTTTTACATTAAAACTAAATCTGCCTGGCTTGTAGCCTCTCATTTTAGAATCATGTGTTTTTGAAAATAATTCCCTGATATAGGTAAAAACACCGGTATATGTCGCCGGATTTGAGCGGGGAGTTCTTCCTATCGGTGACTGATCAATAACAATCACCTTATCCAGATTCTGGTAATTGAGTATTCCGTCATGTGCGCCGGCACTGCGGTTTGTTCTCATCAGCAAATTGGAAAGAGACGGGTACAATATTTCATTTACAAGAGTGCTTTTACCGGACCCTGAAACTCCGGTTACTGCAATTATTTTTCCCAGATCTATATGGACATCAATATTTTTTAAGTTATGTTCTCTGGCACCTTTAATAATTATATATTTACCGTTTCCGTTTCTCCTTATTTCGGGTATTGGTATAAATCTTTCTCCACTTAAATATTTTCCGGTTATGGACTTATCGCAGTTATATATGTCATCCAGTTTTCCGCTGAATACAATTTCTCCACCATGTATGCCCGCTCCTGGTCCTATGTCAACTACAAAATCTGAATTCCTTATGGTTTCTTCGTCATGTTCTATTACTATTATGGTATTTCCCATGTCTCTTAAACGTTTAAGGGCATTTATCAATTTTTTATTATCCCTCTGGTGAAGACCGATACTCGGTTCATCAAGTATGTAGAGAACTCCCACCAGTCCTGACCCAATCTGGGTGGCCAATCTTATCCTCTGGGATTCACCACTGGATAAAGTGCTGGATTTCCTATCCAGAGTCAGGTAACTAAGACCTACATCTTTTAAAAAATTCAGGCGTTCGATAACTTCTTTAATCAGTCTTTCACCTATTATCTTTTCTCTTTCAGTCAGTTTAAGCAACTTTAACCACTCAATATCCTCTTCTATTGTTTTTTCACAAAAGTCCGCTATAGATATGGAACCAATTTTAACTGCCAGGCTTTCCCGCCGCAGTCTTTTACCGCTGCATCCACTGCACGGCCTGCTGCTTATCAATTTCTCTATTTTAATTCTTTGACTTTCAGATTCTGTTTCCAGATATCTTCTACTCAAATTATTGGCAAGACCTTCAAATTTTAAATAATAATGCCTTATTTTGCCCTTATGACTTATGTAACTAATTTTTATCCGCCTTCCATTAGTCCCATATAAGATTATCCTCTTTGCATATTCATCAAGATCTTTAAAAGGAATGTTTAAATCAAACTCATATTCTTCAGCCAGACTTTTTATTAACTGGGAATAATAATTTGAATAACTCATATTAAAGAAAGGAATAGCGCCATTCATTATACTTAACTCAGGATGCTCTACAATTAAATCAGGGTCTATATCCTTACTTATACCCAGACCGCCACACTCCCTGCAGGCTCCATAAGGGCTATTAAAAGAAAACATCCTGGGGGTAAGTTCCTCAAAATCTATTCCACAATCTACACAGGAAAATTTTTCAGAGAAGCTGTGTATTTCTCCAGAATCCAGCAGTTGAATATATATAATGCCGCTGCTTTCTTTAAGCGATATTTCAATATCTTCAGAAAGCCTTTTTTTTATATCCGGTTTTATTTTTAGTCTGTCAATTATAATTTCAATATTATGTTTAATATTTTTATCTAATTTAAAATCAAAGTCTTCCCCTAGTTCATAAATCCTGCCATCTATCCTGACTCTTGCATATCCCCTATCCTTGACATTTTCGAAAGTCTTTATATATTCACCCTTTCTGCCTCTTATAATAGGCGAAAGAACTTGAAATTTTGTTCCTTCAGGTAATTCCATTACTCTATCCACTATTTGATCTACTGTCTGCCTGGTTATGAGCTTGCCGCACTTATAACAATAAGGTATCCCAATTTGAGCATATAGAACCCTGAGATAATCATATATCTCGGTTATTGTTCCTACTGTAGACCTGGGATTTTTAGAAACACCTTTCTGATTTATGGATACCGCCGGTGATAATCCCTCTATTAGATCAACATCGGGTTTTTTCATCTGTCCCAGAAACTGTCTTGCATAAGAAGAAAGCGATTCTACATATCTTCTCTGTCCTTCAGCATAGATAGTATCAAATGCCAGTGATGATTTCCCCGACCCGCTTACGCCGGTGAAAACTATAAACTTGTTTCTGGGGATTCTTAAATTTATATTTTTAAGATTATGCTCCCTGGCGCCCTTTATTATTATTTCTTCTTTCATAAGTATTATTTTTTAACCTCTATATTAGTTATTTTTTTTATCCTCTTTATTTCATCCCTTATAGCAGCAGCCTTTTCAAAATTCAATTCCCTTGATTCCAGGTACATTTCCTCTTCCAGACCACTTATTATAGTAGCTGCTTTAGAAGGATCCATATCCAGCAATTTATCTTCGCTGAATCTTTTTTTCTGTTCACCGACTTTAAAATCAGCTCTCACTTTCTTTTTGGTCTTTATTCCTCTTTTATATAATATGTCAGATATGGTTTTATTTATAGTTTTCGGTGTAATATTATGCTTCTTATTATATTCAATTTGCAGGTCTCTTCTCCTGTTGGTTTCATATAATGCATTTTTTATGGCATTAGTTATATAATCAGCGTACATTATAACTTTTCCGTTAACATTTCTCGATGCCCTTCCAATAGTCTGTATAAGTGATATTTCTGACCTTAGAAACCCCTCTTTGTCCGCATCTAATATAGCCACCAATGATACTTCCGGGAGATCTAATCCTTCTCTCAGTAAATTTATTCCCACCAGCACATCGAATTCTCCAGTTCTCAGCCCCCTTAATATTTCCACTCTTTCCAACGTATCTATAGTGGAATGTAAATACCTGACCTTAATTTTTCTACCCGACAGATAATCAGTCAGGTCTTCTGCCATTCTTTTAGTGAGAGTAGTTACCAGAACCCTTTCACCTCTACTCACCACTTTCTTTATCTCATATATTAGATCATCTATCTGACCTCTTGTTTTTCTTACAGAGACTTCCGGATCTACCAGCCCGGTAGGCCTTATTATTTGTTCCACTATCTGACTGCTCGCTTTTCTCTCATAAGTACCCGGTGTAGCTGAAGTAAATATCACTCTACCCACTTTTGCTTCAAATTCTTCAAATCTTAATGGTCTATTATCTAAAGCTGAAGGAAGTCTAAATCCATAGTCTACCAGAGTTTGCTTTCTTGAGTGATCACCTTTATACATTCCCCTTATCTGAGGAATTGAAATATGTGATTCATCAATAATCATCAGAAAATCATCAGGAAAAAAATCAAGTAAGGTATTAGGCGCTTCTCCTGGTTTTTTTCCTAATATATGTCTTGAATAATTCTCAATACCGCCACAAAATCCTAATTCTGCTATCATTTCCATATCATATCTGGTTCTTGATTCTATTCTCTGAGCTTCAAGCAGCTTATTCTGGTTTTTAAAATACTTTATTCTTTCCTCAAGCTCCTCTTCGATGGTCTCCAGTGCTCTGTCAACCCATTCCACAGTTGCTAAAAAATGAGTGGCCGGGGATATAATATATACTTCTTTCTCTTCATAAATCTCTCCTGACACCGGATTAAACTCTACAATTCTTTCTAATTCATCTCCTAAAAGCTGCACTCTTATAGCCCTGTCCTGATATGCCGGGAATATTTCTATGGTATCCCCTTTGACTCTAAATTTACCATTGGAAAAATCATAATCATTTCTTTCGTATCTTATATTGACTAACCTACCTATTATCTCCTCTCTTGGAAATTCTTTTCCTGACCTTAAAATAATTCTCTGTCTTCCGTATTCAGAAGGTGAGCCCAGACCATATATACAGGAAACGCTTGCAACTGCTATAACATCATTTCTGGTATAGAGAGAATTAGTAGTGGATAATCTTAACTTTTCTATTTCTTCATTTATAGAAGTATCTTTCTCAATATACATATCCTTGCCAGGGAGATATGCTTCCGGTTGGTAATAATCATAATAGCTTACAAAGTATTCTACTGCATTATTGGGGAAAAATTCCTTGAACTCGTTACAAAGCTGGGCTGCAAGTGTCTTATTGGGAGCCAGAACCAATGTTGGAAGCTGAATATTCTGTATCACATTTGCTATTGAATAAGTCTTTCCGGAACCAGTAACTCCCAGTAAACTTTGAAATTTAAAATTATTTCCAATACCTTTCGTCAGCTGGCTAATAGCCTTATCCTGGTCCCCCTGAGGAGAATAATTGGATACTATTTTAAATTTAGAACCAAGCATACTATATACTGTGTTTTTATTTATACTTAAATATTTCTTAAAATTTTTTCTACTTTTTTTAACAAACTCTCTTTAGAGTTATTATTATTAATAATAAAATCCACTTTCTTTCTATTTATCCTTATATGCTGCCCTTCTATTCTTAATTCTATATCATCATCTGGAAAATTTTTATTCTTCAAAAAGATTTCTCTTCTCTGGTCAGTAGTATCAACCAGAATAATATAATCACACATCGGGTCCAATTTACAGTCAAATAATATTGCCGCATCTATTATTATATAATTTTTATTCTGGTTTTCATTTAAAATATTTTTCACTTCACTTCTAATTAAAGGAAACATTAATCTGTTCAATTTCTTCAGTTCCGCTCTGCTGGAAAAAACTTTTTCTGCTAAAGCTTTATAAATAAGATCTCCATCGGAGCTGAATACCCCGTCTCCAAATATTTTTCTAAGTTCGTTCATGATTTCGGGATTTTTTGAATAGATGTTTTTTGCTGCCTTATCTACATCCGATATCAGAACATTTTTCTTTATTTTTTTTATATATCTGCTTACCGTGCTTTTACCCGAGGCGATCCTGCCGGTAATTCCTATGACTACTATTGTACATTCCTCCTGCTAATTTAATAATTTAAAGAGCTCATCCTGAAATTCCTGAAATAAAAAATCTAAAGTTAAATATTAAAAAGATAATAATATCTAAATATCTAATGGTTTTTCTAAAACATTATCGTGGTTCTATGAAGCTTTAAGACACAAATTTGAATGGCTGAAATATACTACTCTTCTATATTGGCTTCCTTTTTCATTTCTTTCAATATTTCTTTTATTTTCCTTTTTTTATTGGATTCTTTATCTGAAACCTCTTTTTTTTCACTCTTTTTTTCTGATTTTGAATCTTTCACCCTTTTTTCTTCTTCTTTATCCTCAACTGGATTCTCGACTTGCTTAACACTGAAAGCCATTCTTCTCTTATCAAAATCTATATCAATAATTCTAACCATCAGCTCATCCCCGATTTTTGCAACATCACTGGGCTTCTTTACCGGTTCCGGACTTAATTCAGATATGTGCACCAGGCCTTCAAGACCTTCCTCTACCTGTACAAATAATCCAAACTTTACTATTCTAGTCACTTTACCCTTTGCCACATCTTTTACGGAATAATTTTTTATTTTTTCCAACCAGGGGTCCTTTTGGGTTTGCTTTAAACCCAGAGATAGTCTTTGCTTTTCATAATCAATACCTAATATTTCCACATCTACTTCTTGATCAACATTAACCACTTCCGAAGGATGCTTTACATGATTCCAGGAAAGTTCAGATATATGTACCAGACCATCAACACCACCTACATCAACAAAAGCTCCGAAATCTGCGATACTGGTAATTATACCTTTCTTTATCTGACCGATTTCCATATTATTGAGTATTTCTTTTCGCTGCTCTTTTCTCTCATCTTCTATAATGGCTTTCCGGGATAGGACAACATTATTTCTATGCCTATCGACTTCAATAATTTTACATGCACATTTTTCACCAATATAGGACTGGAGGTCCTTAGTTTTTCTAACATCTACTAATGATGCCGGTAAAAATCCCCTCAAGCCTATATCTACAATCAGGCCTCCTCTGACACACTCTATAATCTCACCTTCAACTGTATCCCCATTCTCATATATTTTCTCTATCCTATTGAAATTTTGCTCTACTTCAGCTCTTTTTTTCGATAGTATAAGCCGACCATCCTGATCTTCCTTCTGAATTACCATTATCTCTATTTCATCATTAATCTTCAGGACATCTTCAGGCTTTACATCATTTCTTATTGATAGCTCACTCTTAGGTACAACTCCTTCTGATTTAAAGCCCACATCAACCAAAACTTCATCTTTGTAAATTTTTACTATCCTACCCTTAACCACATCACCATCATTTAAATTAACCATAGTGAGGTCATAATTGGGAACCATCTCACCCTTTTCATTTTTTATCATACAGTTGTCATTTGTTAGTTTGTTGTAAATATTATTCTCAGTCATATTTTTATAAATCAATCTCCTTTTTTAACATTCGAAAGGATAGCACGCAAGAAAAGAATAATCAATATTATAAAATATTTTCTTAAATATACCAATTCTTGCCAGTTTTTATATCCACCTTTAGTTTTACTTTTAAACTCACACAATTCTCCATTGATTCTATCACTATTTTTTTAATTTTTTCTAAATCTCTTTCCTTTAATTCCAACACCAGCTCATCATGAACATGAAGTATTATGTTACTGTCTATGCTATTTAATTTTAATTTGTTAAAAAGGATTATAGTAGAAAGTTTCATTATATCTGCAGCACTTCCCTGCATGGGGGTATTTACTGCAAATCTCTCTCCCAGACTTCTTATTCTAACATTACTGCTCCCCAGCTCTTTTAAGTATCTTTTTCTACCAAAAATTGTAGTGGTGTAACCTTTTTTATATGAATCATCTATTAAAAATTTTAAATACTTTTTCACCCCGGGGTATCTATCAAAATACTTCTGAATATACTCTTTAGCTTCCTCTTCCGATATAGAAAGCCTGCTCTTCAGGCCATATTCGGTCATTCCATATATTATCCCAAAATTTATAGCTTTTGCCTTTCTTCTCAAAGCAGCGTCAACATTATCATAACTTACTCCGAATATCTCTGAGGCTGTGCGGGTATGTATATCTTCTCTCCTGTTAAATGAATCCATAAGATTCTCATCCCCTGATAAGTGCGCCAGAACCCTCAACTCAATTTGAGAATAATCTGAAGCTAGAATTAAATCATAGCCATTTCCCGGTATGAAAGCTTTCCTTATCTGTCTTCCGTAATCTGTTCTTACAGGAATATTTTGCAGGTTGGGTTCGCTGCTGCTTATCCTTCCGGTAGATGTTCCTAATTGATTGTATGTAGTATGGATTCTCAAGTCTTCGGGATCTATCAAGGCGGGCAGGACATCAATATAAGTATTTTTTAGTTTGGTTTTTTCCCTCCAGTCTAATATATTTTTTATTATGGGAGAGCTGTCATAAATAGCTTTAAGAGCACCTGCATCTGTAGAAAATCCAGTTTTAGTTTTTTTCGTGACCGGAAGCTTCAGCTTCCTATAAAGAATCTCTGACAGTTGCTGTGGAGAATTTATATTAAACTCCTCGCTGCAAAGCTTATAAATTTCTTTCCTAAGCCTTCTTATATCCAGCTCATACTCCTTAATTAAACTGCTTAGATATTTTTTATCTATATTAACACCTGTATATTCCATCTCAGCCAGCACGCTAATAAGCGGCTCTTCTATCTGCCAGTATAACTTATCCAGTTCTTCCTCTTTTATTTTTTCAAGTAATCCAGTCTCAATTTTCTTATATAGACTTAATCTTTTTAATGCTTCATCCAGTCTCATATCCAATTTCTCTATACCGGCTTTTGTTTTCTGTTTTTCATCCTTATATAAATCGAATGCTAGCTGTTTTTTTTCTTCCGTATCTTTAAATTCAATTAAATCTCTGACTTCTTTGCCTTCACTAAATTGGATATCTTCTATTTCCACATTTAACAGATCGCCGGTTATCTCATCCGGAGTAGTTGTAGATTTAGCCGGATTCAAAATTAAATATAATATTTTATAATCTATAAACTTCCCCCTTAAATAAATACCGTAATCTTTCAAAATCTTGTATACCCTTTTAAAATCAAAACCTGATTTTTTAATTTCCTTATTTTCAAGCAATTTCTTTACAGTCTTTTTTACAGCACCTTCATTTAGACTATCTCTTTCAATTAAAAAGGCACTATCTACTCCAGAATATAAAATAATACCGTAAAACACATCATCACCGGAAATTTCCGTAATATATATATTCTTAGTAAGATTTTTATTTAAAATTTCTAAGTTTAAACCTTCAGTTAAATGTTTTAAATTAATTTTATCTGCTCTCTTTTTAACCACAGGGATCTCTTCCTTAAAGTTAATTTTATCTTTCAGGTTAACCAGTCTTTTTCCCGGAGATCTGAACTCAAGACTTTCAAACAATTGCTTGACCTCATTAAAACTAATATTCTTAAAACTTTTATTTATAAATTCACTTGCATCTGTATCCCGGGGTATTTTTAATGTTGTTAATTCTTTACTCAGTTCAGCAAGATTTTTATTATTTGTCAAAAGTTCCCTCAGCCGTGGGTTATCTATTTTATTAATGTTTTTATAAATTTCTTCCAGGCAACCATATTTTTTCACCAGCAGCCTGGCCGTCTTTGGACCTATTCCCGGGACACCTGGTATATTATCTGAACTGTCCCCCATCAATGCTAAAAGGTCTTTAATATTTTCCGGTTTAACCCCAAATTTCTCCTCTACTTTAAGCCTATCAAAAATTACTGTATCGGTAATGCCTTTTTTAAGTGCCATAACTTTTATGTTACCGGAAACTAACTGCAATATGTCTTTATCGCCAGTAACTATTATTATCTGATCAAATTTATCTTTAATCCTATTTGCTATTCCTGCAAGTATGTCATCGGCTTCAAAACCATCTTTTTCTAAATAAATAATATTAAAGGCATCAAGAACCTCTTTAATTAAAGGAAACTGGCTTGATAGTTCCGTGGGCATTTTTTTTCTATTTATTTTATACCGGTCGAATATTTTATGGCTGAATGTTGGAACTTTACTGTCAAATGCACATATTATTGTATCCGGATGCTGTTCTTCTATAAGTTTTAACAGCATATTT
>JAUWQC010000239.1 GCA_030611285.1 bacterium
GTTTGATACTGGGGGATAATATATTTTATGGTCATAGCCTATCTATAACATTACAGAGAATGGCAAATCTTAAAAGTGGGGCCTGTGTCTTTGGTTACTGGGTTTCAGACCCTCAAAGATATGGAATCGTCGAATTTAATCAAAATAATGAAGTTATAAGTATAGAGGAAAAACCTCAACATCCCAAATCAAATTATGCCGTACCTGGCTTGTATTTTTATGATAATGAGGTAGTAGATATTGCTAAAAATTTAAAACCCTCGGCTCGAGGGGAGTTGGAAATAACCGATGTAAATTTAGAATATCTAAAGCAAGGTGATTTAAAAGTAGAACTTTTAGGAAGAGGTTATGCCTGGTTAGATACAGGAACCCCGGATAGTCTTATGGATGCCTCTAATTATATTGCTACCATCGAAAGAAGACAGGGATTAAAGATTGGGTGTATTGAAGAAGTAGCCTATCGGATGGGTTATATTGAACAGGATCAATTAAAAAAAATAATCAATCAATCTCCGGAAAATGATTACAAAAAATATTTAAAAGTAATTTTGAATGAAAAGATAAAATGAAATGAGGGTTATATGAATTTTAAAAAAGGTGATATTGAAGGAGTTCTTATCAAAAGATTAACCAAATATACGGACGAAAGAGGTTGTTTGGTCGAAACATTTCGGGAAGATACCCTTCCTGATAGATTGAAACCGGTAATGAGCTATGTGTCTTTTACCAAACCCGGTGTATATCGTGGACCTCATGAACATCTCAAGCAAACTGATGTATTTTGTTTTATCGGACCGGGAAGTTTTAAGATAAAACTCTGGAATAATCGAAAAAATTGTAAAACTTACGGTAATTTTATGGAAATCACAGGCGGTAGAGATAACCCCATTATAATCATAATTCCTCCCGGTATCGTTCATGGTTATAAGAATATATCCGAAGACCTGGGAATGGTAATTAATTATCCGGATAAGTTATATAAAGGTTGGAATAAGGAAGAAGAAGTGGATGAAATAAGACATGAAGAAAGAGAAGATGATTTTTATTTAGATTTTGTTAGTGAGGAAAATTAAAAAAATGATCTGGCTTATCGGAAATAAAGGAATGTTGGGACAAGAGGTGGAAGAGTTATTAAAAAGAAAAAGATTATCTTATTTGGCCAGTGATAAAGAAGTAGATATAACGAATTATCCAATATTACAGGAGTGGACAAAAAATATAGAGCTAGCATGGATAATCAATTGTTCGGGGTATACTGATGTAGATAAAGCAGAAAAAGAAATTGAAAAAGCTTTTCTAATAAATCGGGATGGAGTGAGAAATATTTCAAAAATAGCTATAGAAAAACAGGCTAAATTAATTCATATCTCTACAGATTATGTCTTTAATGGGAAAAAAGATACGCATTTATCCTATACGGAAGATGATAAAACTGAGCCAATCAATATTTATGGGAAAAGCAAGTTAGCAGGAGAAAGAGAGATTAAAGAGAATTTTAAAAAGTATTTTATTATTAGAACTGCCTGGCTTTATGGGGCAAAGGGAAATAATTTTGTTTATACTATGCTAAGATTATTTAAAGAAAGAGATGTGGTAAAGGTAGTAGAAGACCAGTGGGGCTCTCCAACTTATACAGTGGATTTAGCCGGGGCTATTTTAAAGATAATTGAAGATGATTCAGTTAGTTACGGGATATATCATTTTACCAATGAGGGAGTAGCCAGCTGGTATGAATTTGCCCGAATTATTTATAAAAAAGCTAAAAGATTAGGGTTGATTGAAGATAATAAAGAAGTAGAGATACAACCTATCAAGACCGAGGATTATCCTACAGCAGCCAGGAGGCCAGGGTATTCGGTTTTATCTAAAGATAAGATAAAGAGAGAATTTGATTTGAAGATTAGAGATTGGGATAAGGCATTGGAAGATTTTTTAATATCTTTAAAAGAAAACAGGGAATATTTAGAAAGTAGGGTGGAGAAATGCTAAGAAGGTTAAAAAATATTTTAGTGACCGGGGGAGCAG
>JAUWQC010000186.1 GCA_030611285.1 bacterium
ACTGTCATCATAAAAGATCTCCTGTGTCCCGTTTCCATGATGAGCATCAAAATCCAATATAGCAATCCTTTCCACTCCAAAATTTTCCCGGGCATATCTGGCGGTCAGGGCTATATTATTAAAAATACAAAATCCACTACCGGCTCCCCTGAAAGCATGGTGGCCTGGTGGACGGATAGCAGCAAAAAATTTATCAAACTTAGTTCCCTTGCTAAAAATCAAGTCCAAACCCACAAAACAACCACCTGCAGCCAGGAGCGCGCAGTCATAGGTGTATTTTGTTACTGCTGTGTCTGAGTCCAGGTAAGAAAGACCTCCCCTTCTTGATAGATTTTTTATCTTCTGGATATAGTTTTTATCATGAACCATCTCAACTTGCCTGTCAGCAGCAGGACGGGGTTTCTTAATGACTATCTTATCTTTAAATTTCCATTTATTTAATGCTTCCATAATAGCAGTAAGCCTATCTGCATTTTCAGGATGATCAGGAGCATTATGGTGTTTTAAATAAAAATCATCATATATTATATACATAAAGTATATTATTTCTCTCCTGTTATATTTTTTATTCACTTAGATACTCTAAAATGGCTTCAACTATGCTTTCACTTATCTTCATCTGATAACTTGATTTCTTTAACCTTTCTCTTTCCCTATAATTTGAAATAAAAGCAGGTTCTACTAATACCGATGTCATATTTGTTGCTTTCAGGATAGCGTAGTTTGCACCATGAACCCTGCAATCTAAAACTTTTAATTTACCGGTGATTTTATCCTGAATCAGATTCGCAATTTTATATCCGGGAACTGAATAGGACTTAAGGCCTTTAAAATAAAAACAGCTGCAGCCATTAGCATTCTGATCCGCTGAATAATTTAAATTTACGCTAATCAACAGATCTGCATCACTCTTATTTGCATATTCAATTCTGTCATACAAAAAAACATTCTGCTTCTTATCATCGCTAATAGAAGGTAATGTCTGGATACCGTTTTTAGATAATATATCTCTGCAAAAATTTACTATACTTTTACAAATATATATTTTTTCATTAATATATTTTTCGCTACTTCCTATATCTTCTATGTTTTCACTATAATCCAGAATAATTTTATTTTCCTCTAGTCCTCTTCTTTTATTCAAATTTCTGATTATGGGAAAATTTGAAGTTTCTTTAGATACTATGATTCTTTTTAAACCTTTCAGATGTTGCAATGTCTCTTCTCCAACTATTCCATCATCAGCAATGTTCATATTTTTCTGGAATTCTAAGAGTGCTTTATTGGTTCTTTCACAAAATATACCATTCTCATTATAAGGATAAAAACCAAGTGTTTTTAACCAGAGTTGGAGAGTTCTCACATCGTCTCCTCTGAAAGGAGGGTGCTTTAGGTATAGCATCCTTTCACCAATTTTATACCCGGCATCAACTAATTCCTGCCAGGTCTCCTGATCTATAACCCCTGTTACCAAAAGACCTCTATCCTGTTGGAATTTTCTGACTGCATTTTCAGTCTCAATACCAAAAATTCCATCAATATCCGTTACTCCAAGATTGTAGCCAAGCAGTTTTAATCTTCTCTGCAGATCCGTAACTTTTTCCCCTGAAGAATTTCTCCTTATTATTTCCATTCTTTCAATATAAAATTAATAATTGACATCCTTATATCTCCCTTCCTTAAGACAGGAGTCTTACAGCTGACTTCGATAAAAATCTATCAACATACATAGCGGCTACTGCCCCATCTGCAACTGCAGTTATTACTTGCCGGAGAGGCGTATTTCTAACATCGCCAACCGCAAATATACCTGGCAGGGAAGTTTCCATTTGAGAATTTGTTATTATAAAACCCTTCTTATCAAGCTTCACTAAATCTTTTACAAGTTTTGAATTAGGTTTCCAGCCAATATATTCAAAGACTCCATCAACATTAAGTTTATATGTTTTATTTTCTTTTTTGTTTCCTATTAAAATTCCCTCCAGTTTATTCTTACCTATAAATTTCTCTACTACAGAACTCCACAAAAATTCTATTTTTTTATTTTTAAATGCTCTATCCTTTAGAATTTCCACCGCACGAAGTTCATTTCTTCTATGAATTATATATACCTTTTTTGCTAATTTTGTGAGAAAAATTGCTTCCTCAATAGCTGTATCTCCGCCTCCCACAACAGCAACCTCTCTATCCCTGTATAAAGCTCCATCGCAGGTTGCGCAAAATGAAATACCTCTGCCGATAAATTCCTTTTCACCCTCAACGTTCAACCTACCAGGACTGACTCCTGTAGCTATTATTACTGAATTTGTCCATATTAGCTTTTCGTCGCCAAGGCACTTAAAACGATAAGATTTATCTTTTTTCCTGGTATTAACTGACTCAATAGAGTTTACGGCAAAATATTCTCTTACTTCGATATCAAACCTCTTGCAATGCTCCAATAAATTTTGCGCAAGTTCATAACCTGAAATATCATCTTTAAAGCCCGGGTAGTTTTCAACAGACTCTGTATTTATTATTTGTCCACCTGCCATTTTTTTTTCTACAATCTCAAAATCAAGCCCTGCTCTTCTGGCATTCAATGCCGCACTCAGCCCCCCTGGACCAGCACCAATAATCAGTAGGTCAGTTTTTACTTCCTGCATATTGGTTAAGCTCCCATCTTTTAAAACAATTCAATACGGATATAAAAAGATATAAAAAGTGTATACCGCATCTATTATTATAAATAATTAGAATTTAAAATAAATGAGTAATTGAAAACATGCTGAAAAATATTATGTTTACAGCAATAAACTACCTGTAGGATATCAATATTGCTAAAGCTTA
>JAUWQC010000184.1 GCA_030611285.1 bacterium
CAACTTTATTTTTTTAGTGTTAATTTATACAATATTACTAAAATTTACAAATATTGGCATTATTGTAGCATATGTTATACTTATAAAAATATAAGTATTAATTTTAGCGAGCTGTCATTTAATGTAGTAACTAAAGAAGTAATATAAACGTAGCAACAAAATTAAAATGGATGATAATATTAAAATTGTCAGCAGATTTTCCGGAAAGGCTAAAATAAATATTTCTATTGCCATCTTCTTAATTTTTATCGTAATTATTGTCCTTACCTCTATAAATCAGGTAAAAAATATTGTAGAAAAAAGAGAAAAGATAGTAGAGCTGGAAGAGAAACTAAACTGGCACAGGAATGAGAATATCAATCTGCTAGCGCTTGAAAAAAGCTTATACGGAGAAGAAGCTATAGAGCTTGAAGCCAGAAAGCAGTTTAATATGACTGCAGGTGATGAGACCAATTTTTCTGTAGTTCTTAAAGATGATGAATCTGAACAGAATTATAAAAATGACGGCACCCAGGCTTCCTGTGATGATATTTATTCAAATACAGACCTGTGGGGAAATATAAAGATATTCTATAATGAGGAAATTAAAAGTAATTAATTCGGGATTAGAAAAGGTATATAAATAATTTTAAATGAAATTAGCGTCTATTGATATTGGAACCCACTCCACCAGATTACTAATCACTGATTACCAAAACAATAAATTCATTTCTCTGGAGAGAAAGATGGAAATTACTCGTCTGGGTAAAAATCTGGACGAAAATAATATGATTGGTAAAGATTCTGCCAGAAAGACTGTTGAAGCTCTTTCGGATTACCAGCGCTTAGTTAGACTCTATGATGTAAAAAAATTCAGGGTTGTAGGAACAAGTGCAATGAGGAAAGCATCAAACAGTGATTGGTTTATGTCTTATGTCTACAAACATCTGGGGATGAAAATTGATGTTGTCAGCGGCCAGGAAGAAGCCCAGTTGAGCTTCTACGGCGCAGTAAGGGATATGGACTTAAATTATCCGGGTTGTGAGGCGGAACTCGGCGGTAAAATTTTAGTAGTAGATATTGGAGGCGGGAGCAGTGAATTCATACTGGGTGATTGTAATTATAACCTGCAGTTGGTTGAAAGTTTAAATCTGGGATGTGTAAGTTTAACTGAAAAATTTATTGGCTCCAGTATACCGGATACAAATGGTCTAAGTCAGATGCAGCAGTATATTGCAAATGAGCTGGAAGAAACTACCGGGAAAATTAACCTGTATAAAGCCGCGTTTATAATTGGAGTAGCCGGCACCATAACCACTCTGGCAGCGATTGATTTGAAACTGGAGACATACAACAGTGAAAAGATACACAGGCATATTCTAAGTCTTAAAAAAATTGAAAATATTTATAAAAATCTATGCAGGCTGGATCTGAAAGGCAGAAAAAAAGTAGTGGGGCTTCACCCTGGAAGAGCAGATGTCATTATTGGCGGCACAGCAATTGTTCTGGAAGTTTTAAAACTGCTGGGTGTTAAAGATATTCTGGTAAGTGAAAGAGATATTTTAGATGGAATTATTTACACCCTGGTTGATTTTTGATAATATAAATCGGCAAATCAGTCACATGCCCGAGTGGCGGAATTGGTAGACGCAACGGACTTAAAATCCGTTGAGGTTTTTCCTCGTGCCGGTTCGATTCCGGCCTCGGGCACCACTACTTATATTTTTAATTAAAAAAAATATGGCTCTTCACCAATTAACGGAGCAGTCCATTCTAACAACATAGTGCTTTTACTCTCAACCTGTAGTTTTCAAAGTTCCTGAACTCAAATGCTCTGCGTGATATCATCTCCATTTTATTTTTGAGTTAAAAATGAAGTTTCATTAAGCTTTTTCTTTTTCCATGTCTCTTTCTCTTCTTGACAGTAAATAGGATTATAGTATTATGTAATAGATAGACGTAATATTTAGATGGAGAAATAAGTATGATTACCACAGAAAAGGTAACTGTCTCTTTGTCAAAAGAGGTAATAGATACTTTAAGAGAAAAGATACCTAAAAGAAAAAGAAGTAAATTCATAGAAGAAACAATAAAAAAACGACTCCAGAGGATGAAAGAACAGTCATTGATAAAAGCATATAAAGAAGCCTACTCTGAAATAGAGAAAGAAAGTCAGGAATTTGATGGAGTTAGCGGCGATGGACTATCCTAAAAAAGGAGAGATATATCTAGTTAATTTTGATCCTACAATTGGCCATGAAATAAAAAAGAAAAGACCTGCTTTAATTATCTCTAATAACATTCACAATCAATACTCACCCCTGGTTACAGTAGCCCCTTTATCTTCTAACGTAGAAAAGATCTATTCTTTTGAAGTGTATATCTTAAAAGAGATGGCTGGTTTAAATAATAATTCCAAGATAATGATTACGCAGCTTAGAAGCATAGACAAGAGAAGACTGCTAGATAGAATAGGAACTATTGAAAACAAAGAAATTTTAAACCAGGTAAATAGAATTATTAAAGAACATTTTGACCTGTAACACTTTTACTGGTTTTTGTTTTTCTAGCTGGTTTTGATCTGCCAGTTGAGCTGCCCTTTTTAGCAGGCTCAGCTTTCTTAATGCCTGGAGAATCTTTAGTTTTGGTTTTTTCTGCGGGCTCAATTTTAGTAGATATATTTTTACTGGTTTTACTCTCTTTCTTGATGGCGGCTGGTTTCCCAGGTTTACTTTCTTTTTGGGGGACTGATTCTTTTTTACTTAAGGTAATTTTTTTTAAGATTTTTACAGCAGAATCCAGATCCTCTCTGTATTTGGTATTATCCAAAGGATTAAAAAACCGGTTACCTCGGTGATATTTT
>JAUWQC010000100.1 GCA_030611285.1 bacterium
ACAGAGGTATTAATAATTGTTTCGATTTCAATTTTTTCCGGTTTTATATTGGGATTATTATTTGCACCCCAGTCCGGATTAAAAACTAGAAAAAATTTAATTAAAAAGCTTAAAGATATAGTAGATAGAGGAA
Source organism: bacterium (assembly GCA_030611285.1). Lineage (GTDB taxonomy): Bacteria > Actinomycetota > Humimicrobiia > Humimicrobiales > Humimicrobiaceae > Hydromicrobium. The sequence goes on from JAUWQC010000100.1 coordinate 134, forward strand.
AATTTACCCTGGTTGAAGCAAAAGTTATTGGTGGAGAATTATTGGAGAAGGGTAAAGAAAAAGCCAGCAAAGTATCCTCAAAGATTAAGGGGAAAAATCAGGCAGATATTAATTGAGATTTACCCATAATAATCCTGCTTTCATCTGTTGACAATGATTTTTTACTATAGTAGACTTTACGTTTGCTAATTTAATTGGAAAGCTAATGACTACGGCAGTTTCAGTTGTTGCGAGATTGAATTAGCAGGGGCCGTTAGCTCAGTTGGTAGAGCACCGGACTTTTAATCCGGGTGTCGAAGGTTCGAATCCTTCACGGCTCACCAGATTTATATAGGTAAATGGTAAGTACGGTGGAGATGATTTGGGCGAACATGCCATTGGTGCATGTTTGCAGGATTCGAAAAGACGGACTGAGTCGAAGACGAGGGAGTCTGCGTCTCTGCAGCGAACGGAGTGAGACGAAAGAACGAATCCTTCACGGCTCACCAGTAAATGGCCTGTTCGTCTAGTGGTTAGGACAGTAGGTTTTCAACCTACCAACAGGAGTTCAATTCTCCTACAGGCTGCCATTAGATGTGGGCGTTTAGCTCAGTTGGGAGAGCACCTGCCTTACAAGCAGGGGGTCGCAGGTTCAAGCCCTGCAACGCCCACCATATATAGGTTAATAGTTAAGTGGAGCTGTCGTCTAGTGGTTTAGGACACATGCCTGTCACGCATGAGATCGCGGGTTCAAATCCCGCCAGCTCCGCCATGAATTTACTGTTGCTGGTAAATAATGATATAGTTAAATTGTGTAAAATATGCCATTGGTGCATATTTTACGGGATTTGAAAGGACGGACCAGAGCGTTAGCGAAGGGAGTCCGCGTCTCTGCAGCGAACGAAGTGAGACGAAAGAACAAATCCCGCCAGCTCCGCCAGTTTTAATTAGATGTTGGCGAGATAGCTCAGTTGGTAGAGCAGTGGACTGAAAATCCATGTGTCCGCAGTTCAATTCTGCGTCTCGCCACCATACTTTATCAACAGCTGACATCTTTCATATTCATATATTAAATAATTGTTTATTGGGATAGATTATCTATAATTACCGCACAGAATGAGTCTATCACGTTTTTCACGGCAGTATATAGAAATACAGGAAAGAGAAAAAATGACGTATAAGTTGTGTTAAAATATCTAAATAGTTATGTTAATTTTTAATAAAATTTACACAATAAATAATTTAATTGTGATATAATTATATATTATTTTTTTAAAATGGGGTTTTAAGATGGTCAGGATAAATCTAAGTATTGATGAGAAGGGGTTGCAGGAATTAGATTACATGAGTGGAAAGGTAAATATTAGTAGAAGTAAATTAATAAGAGAAGCTATCCGGTTATATAAAAAAGAATTTGATAAAAAAGATATGGAAAATAGAAGAATAGAGAAAATTAAAAATGCAATAAGGATTCAGGATAGCTTAAGAAAATATTCAAAGGGTTGGGATGGAGTATCAGAAATTAGAAAATGGCGAGAAGCAAGATAAGCTAAAATTTTTAATAAAGGAAAGCCCGAAAACATATGTTATAGATGCGTCAGTTTGTATAAAATGGTTTTCTTTTGAAAATGAGGATGATGTTAACATAGCTTCATCATTGCGGGTACAGCATATGGATAGGAATATATTTTTAGTAGCCCCGGATATTATGGTTTATGAAGTTACAAATGCTCTTGCATATAATCCGCTTTTTAATAAAGATAAAGTAAATATGGCTATCCTGAGCTTATATGAAATGGATATTAAGTTAGTTGAACCTTATATAGGGATACTATTTGAAAGCTCAAAATTACACTTTTCCAAAAATATTACAATATATGATTCTATTTATATTGCTCTGGCAAAGTATATTAATGCTCAATATATCACTGCAGATAAAAAACTATTTGAAAAAGTTAAGGATCTTGGAAATATAATTTTACTTGAAAATTATAATGTTTTTTAATGATCGATATTTTTAATCAATAATTTAAAAAGGTATGTTGGAGGGAAAAGATTAGCGGCACTCTTTTTATCTGCGCAACTCCGATTGGTAATTTAGAGGATGTCAGTTTCAGGCTAATAAGAATACTGGCAGAAGTAGATTTGATTGCGGCGGAAGATACAAGAACTATAAAAAAACTGCTTCAAAAATACGATATTTTAAAGAAATATGTTGTAAGTTACCATGATTTCAGTAAAAAAGGCAGAGCCAATTATATAACTGATAAACTGGAAGCAGGGGAAAACATTGCCCTGGTTTCAGAATCCGGGACGCCGGCCATTCAGGACCCGGGATTTGAGTTAATAAATGAGTGTATTAAAAGAAACATTACTGTAACTGTGGTACCAGGTCCTAATGCCGCTATCAGTGCCCTGGTTCTTTCAGGTCTGCCGGCAAATAATTTTTTATTTATAGGTTTTCTGCCGAAGGCAGGGGGCAAAAGAAAAAATAAGCTTTCAGAACTGGCTACTTTTCCATATACCCTTATATTCTATGAGTCACCCAATAGAGTCGAATCCCTAACTGGAGAACTCATCGAAAGATTTGGCCACCGGAGAGCAAGTCTTGTAAGGGAAATCACTAAAATATATGAAGAAGTCATAAGAGGCAAATTAAGTGATATCTTAACAAGAATAAAGAAGAAAAAAGTAAAGGGCGAGATTGTGCTGGTTGTTGAAGGATATAAAAAGGAGCCTATAAAAAGTTTCTCTGAAGAAGATATAAGAAAAGAACTAATCCGTTTGCTCAAACAGGGTATTTCAAAAAAGAGCGCTCTAAAAATTACACTATCCAGATATGACATAGATAAGCAAAGATTGTATAATATTGCAACGAAAATTTAAGGGTAAAAAATTATTCAAGAAAAGAGTAATAATAGTATTATGGATAAAGAAAAATTTTACATCACCACCGCAATTCCATATATGAATGCGAAACTGCATTTAGGTCAGATCTACGAATTCATACTTGCTGATGTAGTAGCCAGATTTAATAGGCTTATAGGTAAGGATATTTTTTTCCTGACCGGCGCTGATGAGCATGGGCAGAAGATAAATAAAAGTTCTGAAGAGAGAGGAGTACCTCCACAGGAGTATGTTGATGAAATGGTTAAGGATATGAAAAGACTCCTTAAGTTATACAGCATAAGCAATGATAGTTATATCAGAACTACTGATAAAAAACATGAAAAGGTAGTACAGAATATACTTACAAAGCTAAAAGATAATGGCGATCTTTATAAGAGTACTTATGAGGGAAAATACTGTGTGCCGTGTGAGACATTTCTGCTTGACTCTCAACTAGTGGACGGCAGGTGTCCCCAATGCAACAGGGAAGTTGAGTTTGTGAAGGAGGAAAATTACTTCTTCAAGCTATCTGAATATAAAGACAGTTTAATTAAACATATTGAAACCAATCCGGATTTTGTGATTCCCGAAACCAGAAAAAATGAGGTTCTGGGAGTCTTAAAGCTGGGACTTAAAGATATAAGTGTTTCCAGGACTGCAGTAAAGTGGGGAGTTCCCATACCTTTTGATTCCGGCCATTATTGTTATGTGTGGATAGATGCTCTTATCAATTACATTTCAGCTTTAGGCTACAGCTCTGATGACCCGAGCTTATTTAAGCGGTACTGGCCGGCAGATCAGCATCATATAGGAAAGGATATTTTAAAATTCCATACTATAATCTGGCCTGCCATGCTGATGTCTCTGGGTATTGAGCTTCCAAAACATATAGTGGTTCATGGCTGGCTTTTAATGGGAGAGGAGAAGCTATCAAAATCAAAAGGAATTACTCTGGATCCTGCCGAACAGTTGGATAAATATGGTGTAGACGGTATAAGATATTTTCTGGTTAGACAACTGCCATTTGGCCAGGATGGTTCTTTTACCCACCAGGCTTTTGTGAGGAGATATAATTCGGATCTCAGTAATGATTTTGGAAATCTGGTTTCCAGAACCCTGGCTATGATAGATAAATATAGGAATGGTATAATTCCTGAAAAAGTTTCAAGCCCGGTTTTTGAGAAGAAATGGACTAAAATAAAAGACGAAGCAGTAGAGCATATAGGTAATTTTAAATTCTCTAAATATCTCGCCAAAGTGTGGGAATTTATAAATATGGCCAATAAATATATTGAAGATAGCCAGCCCTGGAGTCTTGCAAAAAGTGAAAGCGAAGATGACCGTAAAAGATTAGATGCAGTATTATATGAAGTAATAGAAGTCATCAGGCTATCCACTATTTTATTAATCCCCTTTATACCATCAACCTGCCAGAAAATATTCTCTCAACTGGGAATAAGTGAGGGCATTGATGAAATAAT
>JAUWQC010000139.1 GCA_030611285.1 bacterium
CCTGTATGGCATCAAAGCGCTCATTGGTAAATTTAACTGCCGACACATACAATACCTTGGTTTTGGGATTACTCTGTATTATGTAATTACCAACAGCCTGAATAAGGCGAGTTTTCCCTAAACCTACTCCCCCATATATAAAAAGCGGGTTATAGAGTTTTCCGGGAGATAGGGCTACCGCAAGACAGGCAGCGTGAGCAAAGCGGTTGCCTTTCCCCACCACGAAATTATCAAAGGTGTATTTTGGGTTTAAACTGAGAGCTATGTTTTTACTATTCGCCTTTTCTCCTTTGTAATCCTCTGATGACTTTTCCAAATTATTCATTTTCTTTATTCCTCCTATTTATTTTTTAATTTTTTTTACATCCGGTTTTTAATCTAAAAATAAAAACCTCTTCATAACCGAAGAGGTAATTATCATGCCTCATCTCTCGGAAATGAATTTTCATTCCGCGGAATTTGGCACCAACATAATGTCTTTGATTATGACATTACAGGTTGCCGGGCTTCACAGGGTCCGTCCCTCCACCACTCTTGATAAGATTAAATATTATGTTTTTCAAGACAGAAAAAACTAAAAAACATCTGTTAAATAATTATATCTATTATCGGATCTCCGGGTTTGTGCAATTGAGTAGGTCCAAACCAATATAGTCTCATCTCTTCCAGAAATTCCAGATCATCCACCGGATAGCCTGAACCGGAACCAAGCACAGAATCGATTCCGCATTTTGGACAGAGAGCAGTCGAGCCTTTTGGGGAACCTCCATCACACCATTCCCCTATTTCGGACGAGAAAAAAGTACTTGTACAATAGAAACATCCGCAAATATCGCTTTTCAGAATCTCTTCCTCGTGATAAATGGAATGTTCGTGTGCTTTCTTTAGGTATTCTAATTCATATTTAGCCATATATTTCTCCTTTTAAATTAATTTTATTTTGTATAAACCACATTATTATTATCATTTCTTCTAATAAAATCTTCTATTTGATCCTTCAGTACTATTAGCCCCTCTGCTTTTACCAGGCCAAATCCAATACTTGTGCCATTGTTATGTATCTGTAAAAAAGGTCTTTCAATTATAGTATCATTTCTTCGAAAATTATTGCGTTTTATACAATAACACGATATATCATGCTTGCCTTTATTGATATATATTTTAATATCTTTCTGCGGTTTTGCCCCATTTGAATTAAAAAATATCTCTATTTGAGCCATAGTATTTATAATCATCTTTGCCTTTTTTATACCAAATCCTAATCCTCTTATATTATCTTCAAATACCGGGGTTCTATCCTTTAATAATATTAAAATGGGATGGCCTTCATGAGTTTTTTCCTCAAAGCTATAAAAACTATACATCTATTCTGATCCTCCTTATTATTAATTATTTAAGTAATTCCAAAATGCATTAAGTATATACACGATATATTGACCCAATGTCCTACACCAGAGTATGCTATTTATTTAAAAACGTTCCAATAGAAATAATACTGTATAAGTATCAAAAATCCTTCTTTTTTTTGAAAAAATATTATTTTAGCAAGTATGAAAAAGAACGGTTGTCTCTTATCACAATTCCTCCATATAAATATTTAGAATATTTTCTCTTACTTTTCCATCCAGCTCTCCGGCCATTAAAAAAAGTATCTACAAGGTTATATTACCTTTATTATCGATTTATTATATTTATTACTGATTCCGGAAGTCTCATAACTCAAATAAATGTTATTGTCTTCATGTTCAAATAATAATTTATAAAGTATGGAAATTCCACTCTTTTTAGTATCAATTATCTTTATATCTTTCCAATCCATAATATTTTGAAAGAAAATTCTAAAATCTATAAGAAATTCACTATTATGGCTTAAATTATCAACACGAATAATATTTTTATCATTCCTTGTAGCTTTGATACAAGAGAACATCTCTGCAAATATTAATCTCAAGATTATCAATATTTTGATCTGCCAGCATACTCCATACTTTTAATGGTTTAAGTGTTCTCATAATTTCATTAGATTTCATAATATCCTCCCTCCTATTTTTAGAAAGCCCATCCTTAGATTTGTTATCAGCTTTTTCAATATCTCTGCCTTGTCGGTCTTTTCCCAGGTAAAATCTTCATCTTCTCTCCCAAAATGCCCGTAAACCGCAGTCTTTTTATAAATCGGTCTTTTTAATTTTAGATGATTAATGATTTCTCCGGGCTGTAAACCAAAATTCTCTTTGATCAGGGTTATTATCTTCGAATGGGGAATTTTCCCGGTCCCAAAAGTGTCCAGCATAATGGATACGGGACGGGCTACCCCGATGGCATAGGCAATTTGCACTTCACATTTATCCGCCAGTCCGGCAGCTACAATATTCTTGGCTACATAGCGGGCAGCATAACTGCCTGACCTGTCTACTTTGGTGGGGTCTTTTCCGGAGAAACAACCCCCACCGTGCCTTCCCATTCCGCCATAGGTATCGACAATTATTTTTCTTCCGTTAAGTCCGGAATCTGCCCGGGGGCCGCCTTCCACAAACCTTCCGGTGCTATTGATAAAATACTGGGTATCGTCATCAAGATATTTATGCGGTATCACATAGTTAATGACTTTTTCTCTGATATCTTTTTGTAAAATTTCATTAGAGACATCCGGGCTATGCTGGGCGGCGATTACTACTGCTGTAACTTTTTTAGGAATGCCGTTCTCATATTCAACGGTAACTTGCGATTTTCCATCAGGGCGAAGGTAGGGAAGTATTTTCTTCTTTCTTGCTTCTGCCAGCCGATAAACTAATTTGTGAGCCAGCATTATCGGAAGGGGCATCAGCTCCGGTGTCTCATTACAGGCATAGCCGAACATCATCCCCTGGTCGCCGGCTCCGGTAAGAGATGCATCTTCTTCCCCGGCTCTCGCCTCTTGTGATTTATCAACTCCTCTTGAAATGTCTTTTGCCTGTCCGTTAACAAAGACCGAAATTATGCAGTTGGGATTAAGACCATAACAGTTTTCGGTATATCCTATATCTTTAATGGTCTGACGCACTATTTTGGGGATATCGGGATGATAGGATGATTTTATCTGTCCGGCAACGGTGATATTTTCGGCACTCACCAGAGCTTCTATCCCTACTCTTCCGTTTGGGTCATTCTCTAAGACCGAATCTAAAATCGCATCAGTTATCTGATCAGCAATCTTGTCCGGATGTCCCTCGGTAACTGATTCTGAAGTGAATAAGTATCTGTCATTCATATTAAATTCCTCCTTTATTTTTTTTGTTTTAATCCAAAAATAAAAAAACCTCTTCATAACCGAAGAGGTAATTTTCGTATCTCATCTCTCGGAAATGAATTTTCATTCCGCGGAAATTGGCACCAACATA
>JAUWQC010000051.1 GCA_030611285.1 bacterium
TAAAAAACTGGTTACCTCGATGGTATTTTGTATCAGTAAAAGTTAATTTCTTAAAATCATTTACGTCCAGAATAAAATCGGAAGGAAGGTTTTTCAGTAAATTTATAGTACTGGCATGCCAGTTTTTAAACCTGAAACCCCTACTGCTCAGGTTTCTAATTGATTTGACTTCCTTTAATTTTTTTTTGATTTTTTCAAGCAATTCTTTCATCTTCTCCTATGTCCTAATATAATCAATATAAAAAACATTTTATCATATTCTTTATTTATTATGAATTTCTAAAACGCTAATTTTAGGGTCTGATTTTAATTTAATATTCAATGACTTAAAGACAGTTCTTTAACTTATTGAAACTGTAGTTATGCTACAAAGAAAGAATAAAAAATGATAATATTATCTATAATAAAAGTATTTATAAAATTTAACAATCAATAGGAGGTTCTATGAAAATTGAAAGCACAGCTTTTAAAGATAATAAGTTGATCCCACCAAAATATACCTGTGATGGGGAAAATATTAATCCTCCTTTGGTAATAAGTGATGTCCCGGTAAATGCAAAAAGCCTGGTGCTAATTGTTGATGACCCTGATGCCCCAAGGGGAACTTGGGTTCACTGGACTGTCTGGAACATAAGTCCGAATATTAAAGAAATACCGGAAAATAGCTGCCCACAGAATTCAGTGGAGGGGATGACCGATTCTGGTAGATCAGGATATAGCGGTCCCTGCCCTCCTTCTGGAACTCATCGTTATTTCTTTAAGCTTTTTGCGCTTAACACAACTCTAGATCTCGATACTTCGGTGGAAGCAGCGGATATTGAAAAGGGAATAGAAGAGAATATTCTGGCAAAAGCGCAGTTAGTGGGATTATACAGACGCCAGTAATTCATGGTGTTATATATTTTTTAATTATTCCAATAATTTTGGGAATCTTTCTCTCTATTTTGCTGGATAATTTCATAGAAAGAGTAAGGTTATTATCCGCATCATCATTTTTATAGATATTGACTCCGATCAGGTATCCATCGATTTTTGTCCTGCAGGTTAAATAGAATAAATTTAATACATCTATAAGTGTAGTTTGATGAAAGGAAATAAAATCCCCACCCGGGTATTTGGAATCGGTAAGATTATAGAAGTTGCCTAAAGGTATCAGATACAGATCTCCCTTATGGGAATTACTTTTTTTACTCCTTACATAATTCCTGTAAGACTTTTTTTGTTCCTTCAGGCTTATCCATTGTAAAAAACTGTATCCCAGGAGAACCCTGCTCTACCAGTTTCTTACACATCAATAAAGTGTGTTCTTCAAGTATTTTTTTTATAGCATCTTTATAATCTTTATGGGCTTCAAGTTTATCTTTTAGCTTTTCAGGTATTTCTATTCCCATTTGTTTTGAAATAAACTTTATCTGCCCATATTTGTCTATGGGCATTACACCTGGAACTATAGGAATATCTATTCCTATTCTTTTAGCATTTTCTACAAACTCTAAAAACACATCAATATCAAAAAATAGTTGCGTTACTATATAATCTGCACCATTATCAACTTTAATTTTTAAATGCTCTAAATCTTTCTTTTTATCAGGACATTCAGGGTGACCATTCGGGTAACCTGCAACAGCAATTCCAAAATTCGTTGGTGAGACTTTATAATCTTTTTTTACAGATGATAATATATATACTCCCTCATTTAACAATTTTATTTGTTCAACAAGTTCGCTTGCATATTTGTGCCCCTCCGGATGTGGAATAAATTCTTTCTGGCCCATTGGTGGGTCTCCTCTTAGCGCAAAGATATTTTCAATTTCATTAAATTTCATTTCCATTAGTAAATTTTCTATATCTTGCTTTGATTTGTTAACACACGTAAAGTGAGGAATACCTTCAACTCCATATTTTCTTTTTATCCCTGCTGCAATTGCAATAGTTCCTCCGCGCATACTTCCTAATGCTCCACCAGTTACACTAACAAATGCTGGTTTAAATGGCCATAAACTATCAATAGTATTTAATACAGCTTCTAATGATTCTCCATTTCTTGGTGGGAATACCTCTAAAGAAAAGACTGGTTTATTACCTTTATATAAATTTACAACCTTCATATTTTCCACCTTTTTCTAGTAATCATTACTAATATATAACTCTTGATAAAAAATTAATGGTTAGCTACTACTTTGCAACATTCTTTCCTTATATTTTTGATTATAATAAATAACATGCGGTTAATAATATCTTAATAAAAGGAATTAATAAAGAAACTTTTTTACCAAAATCAGTAAATACAGAAGATGTAATCTCCGCAGCTGCAGTAGCTACTGGAAACATTATGGATTTAATGTATACTGCGGAAATAGGATACCTAAGATAATTACCAATCTATGGAAAACCTTGCAAGATACATTATCAGAGAATCTTTTTTACCACCTTATAATCCTCAATAAATGTGATTATCCTTATATACATTACCTCTTTTCCTCCTATATCAAGGAAACCATTTTTATTAAAATATAGAGGTTTGCCAGTTTTAATTAAAATATTTTCGAGTACTTTTTTAAATGGCACAACGATACCGTTTGAATTACTTTTTTAGTGAGACAATTCGGGGAATATGTTTTTTTTAATTTACTGATAAAATATAGTATGCAATATGTAAATTTCCTGTGGGAACAATAATTGACAATTTATTTTAAGGGTTTATAAGAACAGATTATAGGATCGGTATGATTTGCAATGAACTCAAAAAAGGTAGGTAAAAAATACAAATATATTGATCACCTCTCCGATATCGGCATTGAGTTTTATGGAAAAAAACTGGAGGAGTTATTTGAAAATGCAGCAGTGGGTATGTTTTCTATTATGTGTGACTTAGAATTGGTCAAACCTCAGGAGAAAAGGAATATAAAGATTAGCCAGAAGGATCCATGCTGTGAGGATTTGCTGGTATTATGGCTGGAGAGATTATTGTACTTATATGAAGTTGATGATGTTTTATTTTCGGAATTTAAAGTGGGTGGAATTCATAAAAAGGGCCGGAATCTTACACTGACTGCTGAAATTTCCGGAGAAAAAATAGATCTGAACAAGCATGAAATAAAGATAGCTGTTAAAGCGCCGACTTATCATATGCTTGAAATAAAAAGAGATGACAGGTATTGTGATTGGAAAGGCAGGATTATTTTCGATGTATGATAAAGGAGGGGTTTACTATAATGGATTATAAGATTAAAAAAATAAACGATTATAAATGGGAAATAGAAAAGAATGAAAAATATGGTATGAGGGTTCCGGGAATAATTTTTGCTGACCGGCAATTACTGGATCATGCAGTCAACGAAAAGACTATTGATCAGGTGATAAATGTTGCGACTCTTCCCGGTATCTTAAAGGCTTCTTATGCTATGCCTGATATACATTATGGATATGGGTTCCCTATCGGCGGAGTGGCTGCTTTTGATGAGGATAGTGGAATAATCTCTCCAGGCGGTGTTGGTTTTGATATATCCTGTGGAGTAAGAACACTGCGGACCAATTTAAATATCGGGGACATTAAAGACAGGCTGCAAGATATAATGAGTATTTTATCCTTCAATATACCCAGGGGAGTGGGCAGCAAGGGTAAAATTAGGTTATCCAAAAATCAGTTAACGCAGCTGCTGAAAGAAGGTGTTGGCTGGGCCGTTAGAAATGGTTATGGGTGGGAAGAAGATAAGTATTTTATAGAAGAGAATGGCTGTATGGCGGGCGCCAATACCGATTATGTCAGCAGTCTTGCTATGGATAGAGGAATGGGCCAGATAGGAACTCTTGGGTCCGGGAATCATTTTTTAGAGATACAGGCAGTAGATGAGATATATGATACTGGAGCGGCAGAGTCTCTGGGTCTGGAAAAAGATCAGATAACCATAATGATACATTGCGGCTCCCGGGGATTTGGCCATCAGGTATGCAGTGATTATATCAGAGTAATGCAGCAATCTGCAGCAAAATACGGGATAAAATTACCAGATCGCCAGTTGGCTTGTGCGCCTTTGTCTTCTCTTGAGGCAAGGAAATACTATGGAGCTATGGCCTGCGCCGCCAATTATGCTATGGGAAACAGGCATTGTCTTGCTCACTGGGTAAGAGAAGCATTTGAAAGATTTTTTGGAAAGTCTTCAGAGAAATTGGGTATAGGACTCATTTATGACGTATCTCATAATATAGCCAAGATGGAAGAACATGATGTTGATGGTAAATTGAGGAAAGTCTGTGTACATAGAAAAGGTGCTACCAGATCCTATCCTCCGGGGCATAAAGATATTCCTGATAAATATAAGAGTATAGGTCAGCCGGTAATAGTTCCGGGAGATATGGGCAGATATTCCTATATACTGCTGGGAACCGAGAAGGCAATGAGCGAGAGTTTTGGTTCTACCTGCCATGGGGCGGGTAGACTTATGAGCAGATCAAAGGCAAAGAGAAATATAAATGGAAGTGAACTCAAGAAAGAGCTTTTTGACAAGAAGGGAATTGTAGTAATGGCTGGAAGTATGGCCGGACTAGCAGAAGAAGCTCCTCAGGCTTATAAGGATGTTAGTAAGGTAGTGGATGTGACCCACTTTGCCGGGATATCAAAAAAAGCAGTAAGACTCAGACCTCTTGGAGTTTTAAAGGGTTGATCGGTATTTAAAAACTTCTGGAACAATATCCCTGGAGATTTTTTCTGCCATAGTATTCGGGGAAAAAGATTTAGAAAACAGCTAAATAAACAAATCCGCAATCTCACGGTTTAGCTTGATCACAATAATGCCAATTAAACCAGGATCGGTATGAGCTCCGATAATAGGTGTCCTTACCCCATTGTGTGTCAAGCAACGGTTTTTTGACACGAGTTCAATCTCTATTTTAAGCACTTCTGACATGCTTTATTTGATTTTTACAAACAGGTAAAAATCAAAAGTATCAATTATCAATTTGTCGGATTGATTGTTTCCGCTTATATTATTTATCAGAAACTTAACGCTTACCTTGTCATTCTGATCTGTAAAAGTCATATCAGCAGCAGTCAAAGTGTTGGGGTCGGCTGCATTGTACTTCTTATAAATACTGTCTGCATAATCACGCAGGTTCCTTTTATAAATCTCTTTATCTTCATTATTAATCACAAGGTCAAGATCCGGTATGTCAAACTTGACTGTAAGACCTTTATTTGACTGAGTATTGTTGTTGCGAATACCTTTAATGTCAAAGAAATAGTCAAAACCCTTAATATCAATCGGGGTATCAAGGGTCTCAAGGTATTTATAAAAATAGGCCTCTTCTAAGTTGGGATAATTATAAGTCGGAGAAAAACCAAATTCATCTTCAAAGTTGGAATTATTATAATTTTCCGGAAGATATTTCACATCCTTGAGTCTTTTACTATTATCAAAATAAGAAATTATCTGGGTTATTTCTGTCTTGTCTACATCAGAAAGTTCGGTTTTTGTTTTAATAATTGTGTTGTTTTCTATCATGTCATACTTGGTCAGTATACTCTCAAGCCTTTTATTCTGGCTGAATTCAGAAACCGAAAATGAACTCCAGGGACCCATAACGGAAAGAACGGCAATGATTGCAAGTGATACCGGAAGTATAATATTTCTTGTATTCTTTTTCAGTGAAATATATATCATTATTGCAGCTATCCAGGCACCCATAATTAATACATAATAGCGATTTTCAGTAATTCCATAAGCCGATAATCTTATTCCCATTGAAACAAACATCATGGCAATCAAAGGCAGAATTATTTTTGAAAACCAGAAAATAAAGTATTTGACCCATTTTACAAGGTCTTTGAGAGGAGATATGAAAAAAAGTACAGCTATGCCAATCATCGAATACCATAGTACGAGGTTTGATACCAGACCGCTTGGCCATTGGTGGGTTATCAATATCTTTGCAAAATATATATAAAGTATAAGGGTATATGCGGACAATATTGGAATTACTATATACAAAACAAGAATTTTAAAAATTACCGGATAATTGTTTTCATCAAGTTCCTCATCTATTGCTGGAATACCTGCAAGGAAAAAACATGTTCCGAAAATGCCTGCCACTATAAAAAGCGTATCCAGATAAATATTTTCAGATACAGGAACTCCAAGAAGTTTATTAATCGCGAATATTATCGCGCAAATGCCACCATACATAACTCCTGAATAAACAAATGTTATTATGAATCTGGTAAATAGTTTTATAACGTACATTTCAAAATTCCTTATTTTGAACAGGTAAGGGATAAAGATAAAACAAAGGTATAAAGCAATATTTACTGCTGCATACCGTGTTCCTGAAACCAGGTTGATTTCCTTCAGCAGTATGAAATAATATAGTATAAGGGATACAGCTCCTGCGAGATAAGTCAAAGCCTTGAAATATGACTTTATGATTCTGAATCTTTCAAAGAAAATCCTAATGGACAGAGAAAGCGGTATACCCATTGCAAGTGTCATCTGTAAACGCGTCAGGAACGTTCTTGGGCTTTCGCTTATATTATCCCAGTGTAACTGAACAATTCCCATAATAGCAACAACTGCTGAAAAAGCTATTGTGACTGGAAAACGCCTGATACTGTTATATAAACCAGTTAAAAGTTTTTTAATGAAACTAAGTATTGTCATGATGGCCACCTCCTTTTTGGTAAAATTAATTCTTATCCGTATTGTACATCATACCGCAGCAGAGCTGCAATCAAAAATAGTGCTTTGAAACACTTATGACTGTAAGGTAATCACTAAAAAGTTTGCTAAAAAAACAAACTTTTCGAAGATAATTATATAATGCCGTTAAATGGCATTTATAATTATTTCTAATTTTATTTTTTAAAAATAGATTTTAATATTAAATCTTTTTTTTAGTATTAAATGTTATTATAATAGGGACAAGTTATAAATTAATAAAATATATTA
>JAUWQC010000034.1 GCA_030611285.1 bacterium
GATTCTTAGCGACTCCTCCAGTCATACAGATCGGTTCATCAAGCCCCACTCTTTCAACCATCGAAGTTATTCTATCTGCAATAGAATAAATAAGGCCTTTTATAATTTTATTTTTATCTATGCCCTGTCCGATTAGTGAAACTATTTCGGATTCTGCAAATACAGTGCAGGTAGAGGTTATATTGACTTTATCATTGGTTTTAATAAAAATAGGAGCAAATTGCTCCATCAATCTTATAATCCCTGGCAGCCTTAAGAATTACATCGATCCTGTTATCAATCCTGCCCGCTAGAAAATGGGAAAGCATCTTTTTAGCCAGACTTTCAAAAGGTCTTTCAGTGTCAAGTTTCATACCTGATTTGGAACTTATATCCATACAGATATTTTTTACTGCATATCGACTATGAGCTTTTTATGATATCTTCATTTCTGGTAAATTCCTCATAAATACCTACATGTCCCCAGAAATCTTCTATATAAAGCTCATCTACTTGCCCGCTGTCCTTGCCTTCGATAATTATTTTTACCTTTTTTATTTCTTCAAACTCAGTAAGTGTATTTACAATAGAGAAAATGGCAAGAACTTCTGTAGTAGAGCTGTGAGGTATTTCCTGGAAATTGGTTATAATTTCTTTACTGAAGTCCACGGTAGCGGTACCCTCAGATATTTTTACTGAATTAACTTTAACATTGGAAGGGATAGTGCGATAAAGCTGGTCGCTCTGCGGCCCTTTTATCAGTTCCTCTACTACATTTTTATACAGCTCTTTACTTACCTGGATTTCCCTTATTTCTTTCACGAGGTAAGCTTCAGTATCAGTAGATGCTGCGAAATACAAAGATACACTCCTGGTGCAGGAAGTAAGTGATATCATGAGAAATATGGTTAACATTGATATTATACTGATGATAAGAAACCTGTTTAATTTATTTATTTTCATTTTTATTCCTTAAGCTCGTATTTTTTAATAAATTGATTTTATCTTTTATAATTCTATAGAGGGGGAGACAAAAAAACAATATATAAATTATGCAATATAAATTATTACAAAATTTGTCTTTCAGATGGTATCATTATCGTAATGTTTACATGAAACTTAGCCGAAAGCCCCTTATTTCAGTGATGGGGGTACAGGGCGGCTGACACGAAGTAGCAATAATTAGTGTTCGTGAAAGATTATTTTTAAAATTTTACTGAGGTGGCAATATGATTGGCAGAAAAGCCTTACTTATAATAGATATGCTGAATGATTTTGTATTGGATGGAGCACCGCTAAAAGTTCCTAAAATTGAAAGAATTATTGATCCTATAAAGAGAGAAATGGAAAAAGCCAGAAGTGAAGATTACCCGGTAATATATCTGTGCGACTGTCACGATAAAGATGACAGAGAGTTTGAAATATTTCCTCCACACGCTATAAGAAATACAGAAGGATCAAAAATAATTGAAGAACTAAAACCACAGGGTAATGATATTATTGTAAGAAAGAGCTCCTTCTCAGGTTTTTTTAATACAGATCTGGATGAGATATTAAAAAAATTATCGGTGAATAAATTAATAGTCACCGGAGATGTTACAAATATATGTGTTTTTCATACCGTAGCTGATGCGGTTATGAGAGGTTACAGGGTTGATGTGGTAAAAGATGCTGTAATTGGTTTAAATAGAAGAGACCACAGATTTGCACTTGATCAGATGCGGAATGTACTTAAGGTAAATATAGTTTAAGGAGTATGTAATGTTTCATATAGCAAATGCGGACGATATAAAAAAAGGCAGATTGACAGATATATATTTTAAGAGAACAGAAGAGATACTGGAGGCTGCTGGTAAAAATCCTGTAGTGAAAGCTGAAATATTTTTGAAAGGTTTTCCTGAAGGCTATAGATGGGGGATTCTGGCAGGGATAGAAGAGGTTATAAAGCTTCTTTCGGATATTGATAAAATATCAATAAGATGTATGCCTGAGGGAACGGTATTTAAGGATTTCCAGCCGGTTATGGTAATAGAGGGCAGGTATCTCGATTTTGGCATATATGAGACAGCTATCTTAGGGTTTTTGTGCCAGGCAAGCGGAATATCCACAAAAGCAGCAAGATGCAAGCTGGCTGCCGGAGATAAATTAATTTATAGTTTCGGAGCCAGAAGGATGCATCCGGCTATAACTCCCATGGTCGAAAGAAGCGCCTTTATTGGCGGAGCTGACGGGGTCTCTACTACTCTTGGCGCAGAGCTTATCCACCAGGAGCCGGTTGGAACTATACCTCATTCCTTGATTCTGATTATGGGCGATACTGTAGAGGCTGCTAAGGCTTTTGACCAGGTGATTGAGCCAAAAATTAAGAGGATTTCTCTTATTGATACCTTTGGTGATGAGAAGTTTGAAGCCATAAGGGTTGCTGAAGGTTTGGGAGAATCTTTATTTGGCATAAGATTAGATACACCTGCATCCAGAAGAGGAAATTTTAAAAAGATTTTGGAAGAAGTAAGATGGGAACTTGATATAAGGGGTTTTGAGAATGTAAAGCTGGTTGTAAGCGGGGGACTGGATGAAGAAGATATTATAAATTTGAGAGATATAGTGGATGCCTTTGGGGTTGGCACAGCAATAAGCGGGGCAAAAGTACTGGATTTTTCACTGGACATTGTAGAGATTGAAGGAAAGAAAATATCAAAAAGAGGAAAAATGTCCGGGGCAAAGAAGGTAATAAGATGCCAGAATTGCTTCAGCGACAGGATTATCTTAGAGGATAGGAAGGTATCTGATTATAGATGTGTTGAGTGCAATGGCACTTGTAAGGATATTTTTATAGATGCAGTAAAAGAAGGGAAAATACTATATGATTTCCCACTGGCTTCTGATATAAGAAAAAATGTTTCCGGTCAGTTTAGATTCTTAGAGCTTTAAAAGGGAAGAAGGGAAGAAATGTTATGGGTATAAAATTATTTTTAATCAGGCATGGTCAAACATTGTGGAATAAGGATGGAAGATATCAGGGAGATAGGGATATCGGACTGACCAGTGTAGGTTTCAAGCAGGCAAGGCTTGCTGCAAAGTACCTCTCGAAGGTAGATTTTTCAAATATATACAGCAGTCTGTTAAGACGGGCTGTAGATACAGCAAATATCATAAACAAAACCAAAAATTTAAAGATAATTGCCAGAGAAAATTTAAAAGAGATAAATTTTGGAAAATGGGAAGGAATGAAATTTGATCAGATAAACAGGATGTTTCATGACGATTATCAGAATTGGCTCGCTGACCCATATAATAACTGTCCGACAGGAGGGGAAAGTTTTAGGCAAGTAAAAGAAAGAGCTGCAGCTGAAATTGATAATATAGTAAGTGAGAATGAAGATGGAAGCAGTGTTGCAGTAGTAACTCATGGGGGAGTGATACTTTCTCTGCTGGTGCATTGGCTTCAGATTCCGATACCCAGGTGGAAATCAATTATTCAGCGTCAGGGAGCAATAAACATTGTGGTAATTGACAAGGGGTTCCCATATATTTCAGCAATAAATTACACCGGTCATATAAAACCTGTATATGATGATAGCGAGGATAAGGTTATAGAGATTTATAGCGGGCTCAGGAATAGAAATTAAATTAAGGAAATTAAGCCTGCCGCTAAATTTAAAGTCAGGAATTTTTTATAGATAATTTTAAATATTTATAAAAAAATCTACAAAACCATAAAGATGGTCATTTAATATTTTAAAAAAAATCTAGGGAAGGTGCTAAAAAATGGAAAATAACACAGATAATTTGGAAGCAGCTACAGGTAATATATTTAAAAACTTTCTGGATAACTGGCTTAATATAGCAATAATAATAGCGGTACTTTTAATTGTAATCATAGTGGTTAGAATCATCGCCGGAAGAATGAGAAGACTGGTTGATAAAAAGATTAGCGATGAGAAGATGGTAATTAAGAAACGTACCTATACTTTTACCAGTGTCGTGTCTAATTTGATAATTGTGGTAGCTTCAGTGGCAGCCATACTAATAATAGCCGATCAGATCGGAATAAGTGTCACACCTCTGCTTGCTGGCGCCGGCGTGGCAGGCATCGTAATTGGTTTTGGCGCTCAAAGCCTTATAAAAGATTTAATAAACGGAACATTTATATTGCTCGAGCAGTGGTATCAGATAAATGATGTTATAACCATAGGAGATACATCGGGAGTAGTAGAGAGATTTAATTTGAGAACCACAGTGATAAGGGATATAGAAGGGACTCTTCATTTTATTCCCAATGGTGAGATAAATAGGTTAAGCAATCGCACTCATGACTGGTCAAGGGCTCTGGTAGAGGTTGGTGTCCATTATAGTGAAAATACAGATAGGGTGGTAGAGGTTCTGGAAGAAGTATTTAGTGAGCTGATGAATGATAAAAAATATAAGAAGGTCATCTTAGAGAGGCCAACAATACTTGGTAATGGCGGAGTGAGTAAGCTGGGAGATTCATCGGTTGTATTTACTGTAATCTGCAAGGTAAAGCCTGGTGAGCAGTGGACCATTTCAAGGCAGCTCAGAAAAAGAATAAAAGATAAATTTGACCAGGTAGGAATCGAAATTCCTTATCCCTGCACCAATGTATATATGAGAAATAAAGGTTAAAGTGGCTTCTCTTGTGTTTATAAATTTTATGGGGATTTATTATTGATTAATGATTTCAAATGTTATAATATCCCTAATGGTATTGATAATATAAGGTAAAAAATTAAAAAATTCTTTTTTTATCTTATTATCTTTCTGTTCTACTGTAGCGGTAGAACCTAATTATTAAAATTAGTCCATAGGAGGATTAAGAGATTGAAAAATTATGAATTAGTGGTTATTTTTGACCCATCCCTTGAAGAAGAAGCTATTGACAAAGAATTGTCCAAAATTACCTCGTTACTCGAAAAAGAAAAATGTAAAGTTTCCAATATCGACAAATGGGGAGTTCGAAAGTTAGCCTATTCTATTAAAAAGCAGGAAAATGGCTATTACACTATAGTTTATTTTAATGGTAAAAGTAGTGTTATTTCTGAACTGGATAGAGTAAATAAAATCAATGATAAAGTACTGCGTCATATGGTTGTAAAAAGTGATGAATCCTAAATGATTATAAGTTAATCAAAAGAAGGTGGTCTGTTATGGCTTTTGGTGTTAACAATATAACTGTTCTGGGAAATATAACCAGGGACCCTGAGCTTAGATTTACTCCAAGTGGAACTGCAGTAGCAAGTTTTGGACTTGCGGTTAACAGAAATATTAAGAATAAAAATTCTGGTGAATGGGAAACCCAGGTGGACTTCTTTAATGTTACTGCCTGGTATAAACTGGCAGAAAACTGCGCTGAAAGCTTAAGCAAAGGAGACAGAGTTCTGGTTTCGGGTAGGCTTTCACAGGATAGTTGGGAAAGTAAGGATGGTCAGAAGAGATCGACAGTAAAAATTATTGCCAATGTTATAGCGCCAAGTCTGGAATTTGCTTCTTGTAGAATTGAGAAAAACCCCAGGGCAGAAGAGGGTGTATCCAGTGAAAGTGTATCCAGTGAGAGTGTATCCAGTAAAGGTGCATCCGGCAAAGGTAGCATTGAAGAAGCTGACTTTAGTGACGAGGATATACCATTTTAGATTAAGTGTTGTCAATTTAAATATAGAAAGGGAGACTTTAATTGGCCAGGAAAAATAAAAATACCAGAAACAATAAAAATCCAAAAGATAGAAATCCAAGAAATAGAAATCTAAGAAATAGAAATCTAAGAAGCGCAACTGGATCTATGCTTAACTTGAGGCAGAGAAAAAGATTCTGCTATTTCTGCAAAGAGAATATTAATAATCTTGATTACAAGAATGTAAGTATGCTTGAAAAATTTATTTCTGATAAGGGTAAGATAAGACCAAAAAGGTCAACTGGAAATTGTGGGCAGCATCAAAGAAAAATAGCTACGGCTATCAAGAGAGCAAGAGTTATCGCTCTTATACCTTATTTTAAAAGATAAATAGGAGATACTTGAAAGGTTTAAGGTTCCGTTTATCTGGAGAATAAGCATTTTTGTAATACCGGGTTTGTTTTTCGGATTTGCTATATTAATCCTGTCATTCCTGGGGTTAATTGATATATGAGTTAATTTTAGAAGATTAAAGAGAGGATGGTGGGTTTGATCTTGAAGCAGAAGATAGGAGGAAGATTTGAAAGTTATACTTACCAAGTATCATGAAAAGTTAGGAGATGTAGGAGATACGGTAGAGGTAAAATCTGGTTACGCAAATAATTATTTGATACCCAATGGATTAGCGGTGCCTGCGACCAGGGGTAATATAAATCAAATGGAGCTTGTCAAGAAAGCTGCTGTAAAATTAGAAGCCAGAAATATAAAAGAAGCAGAAGAGCTTGCCCAAAAGCTGGAAGGTCTCCAGGTTACCTTTATTGTAAAAACTGGCGAAGAAGGGAAACTCTATGGCTCTATAACCAATAAAGATATTGCTGAAAAGATTTCTGAAGAAAGAAAAATAGAAATAGACAGAAAGAAAATTGATATGCAGGAGCATATAAAGGAATTAGGAGAATATGAGATAGAACTAAGGTTATATAAGGAAGTTAAAAGTTCTGTAAAAGTGATAGTTGAGCCAGATGAGAAATCAAAAGAATTAATTGAAGCTCATAAAGCAGAGGAGGAAAAAGCCGAAAGCTTATCAGAAGAGGAAAAACAGAAAGTGGAAGCAGAAAAAGAAAAAGGTGAAAAGGATAAGGTGGAGGCTAAAAGTAAGGAAAGTTTAAAGGAAGTAGAAAAAGAAGATAAGAGAAAAACCAGGATCAAATCTAAAGATAAAGATTAATAATTTATATGCAAGATCAAATAAAAAAAGAAGGAAAACTTTATCCACTTGACACCAGTAAATTGGAGCGGATACCTCCATATAACATAGAGGCTGAGGAGTCTTTACTGGGGGCTATGTTGATTTCAAGAGATGCCATAATATCGGTTATTGAATTGGTAACAGCTGAAGATTTCTACCGGAAATCTAACCAGGAAGTTTTCAATACAGTAAAAGAGCTGTATGTAAAAGGTGAACCTGCAGATCCCATAACTGTAGCAGATCATCTTGAAAAAAGGGGACTGCTGGATGAAGTGGGGGGTAAAACTTTTGTTCATTCTCTTATAAGTAATATTCCTCTTGCAGCTAATGCTGAATATTATGCTCAGATTGTAAGAAGTAATTCAATCTTAAGAAAATTAATTTATGCGGCTACTGAAATAGCAACTATGGGTTATGAAGTTCCCCAGGATCTGCACTCAACTGTGGATAAGGCACAGCAGCTGATATTTTCCATATATAAAGACCTGAACAGGGGAAGTACCAGAGATAAAGTTTCGTTGATGAAAGATATAGTTACCGAGGCTTATGAGCTGATAGAAGTTTTACATGAGGCTAAGTCTGATATATCCGGCATTCCGACAGGATACATAGATTTTGATCGCATGACTTCAGGCTTTCAAAATTCTGATTTAATTATTATAGCTTCAAGGCCTGGAATGGGTAAGACTTCATTAGTCATGGGTATGGCCAAGCATATTGCAACGAGGGAGAAACTTCCAATAGCAATTTTCTCGCTGGAAATGTCAAAACAGCAGGTAGCGTTAAGGTTGCTGAGTGCAGAATCAAGAATAAACCTGCAGAAGCTCAGGGATGGAAAAATAAAAGATGATGAGTGGATCAGGCTGGCAAGAGCTGTTGAGAAATTAGCGGAGTGCAAAATATATATTGACGACACTGCATTTTTAACAGTTATGGATTTGAGATCAAGAGCCCGTATGATGGTCAGTACCAATAACATAAAGCTAATAATTGTAGACTATATTCAGCTAATGCAGTCCACTTCTAATTACAGGGGAAATAAGGTTCTGGAAATAACGGAGATATCGCAGAATTTGAAAGGTATTGCAAAGGAACTAAATATTCCGGTGGTGGCAGTATCCCAGCTCTCAAGAGAAGTAGAAAAAAGGGAAAAAAAGAGGCCGCTTTTAGCAGATTTAAGGGAATCAGGCTCGATTGAACAGGATGCGGATCTGGTTGCGTTCATATACAGGGATGATTATTATGAGAAAGATGAAAGTAAACACACTGGCAAAGCTGAGATTATGATTGCCAAGCACAGAAATGGGCCTACAGGTAAATTGAATCTACGATTCAATAAGGAGTTTGCATCGTTTTCAAATTTAAGTAAGTCTTACCAGACTGAAGATAGGAGTGAATAAAATGCCCGGTATAGCTATTATTGGTACTCAATGGGGTGATGAAGGAAAGGGAAGGATTGTTGACTTGCTTTCGAGCAGGGTAGATATAGTAGTAAGGTTTCAGGGTGGTAATAATGCCGGTCATACTGTAGTTAAAGGAAATGACGAGTTCATGCTTCATCTGATTCCATCAGGAATTTTATACCCTGATGTTACTTGCGTTATTGGAAATGGGGTGGTATTAAACCCCGAAGTGCTAATAGAAGAGCTGGATAGCCTGGAAAGCAAGGGGATAAGTACTGATAATTTAAGAATAAGCTGTAAT
>JAUWQC010000136.1 GCA_030611285.1 bacterium
GCAGAGAAATA
Organism: bacterium; assembly: GCA_030611285.1. Taxonomy (GTDB): domain Bacteria; phylum Actinomycetota; class Humimicrobiia; order Humimicrobiales; family Humimicrobiaceae; genus Hydromicrobium. Next base: position 12 of record JAUWQC010000136.1, read on the forward strand.
TTCAGGCCTGTTTGGTGGGGCTACAGTTACTCCTGAAAAGATAATCAGTCAGCTTGATGAAGCCAGAAAGAATCCAAACGTGAAAGCAATATTGATCAGAGTCAACAGTCCCGGCGGAAGCGCTGCCGCTTCGCAGGAAATATATGAAGAGCTTAAAAAAGTAGAAAAGCCGGTTGTAGTCTCAGTCAGTGAGGTCTGTGCCTCAGGGGCATATTACGTATCAGCTGCAGCTGACAGGATAATTGCTAACAGGTCTTCTTCAGTTGGCAGCATCGGAGTAATAATGCAGATTCCCAATTACGAGGACTTGTATGAAAAATTAGGAATAAAATATACCACCATAAAGCAGGGAAAATTTAAAGATGTAGGAAGTCCTGACAGGCCTATTACTGAAGAAGAAAAAAGATTGCTTGAAGCCCAGCTTAAAGAAATTTACAGGCAGTTTATCACGGATGTTGCCGAAGCAAGAAATATGGACGCAGGTAAAGTGGAAGAGCTTGCAACAGGATGGGTTTTTTTAGGGACAGAAGCTCTGGAGCTGGGTCTGATTGACGGTATTGGAACCTATAAAGATGCAATAAATATAGCGGCAGAATTAGGCGGAATTAAAGGTGAACCTAAGGTTACAAGCCAGAAAGTTGGTTATTCCCTTATGGATTTAATTTTAGGTTATTATCTTAATTCAGCTATCAGCAGAATATTTTAAAGGGATTTTTAAAGAGCAGGCTCAATAGAGCTGGTTTTATTGACACACCTGGTTTTGTTGTTATAATACTACAGATTTTTAAATAATTTTTTTTAAAAATGATTGATAACATCATTAGTCAGATAAAAGAATCTGAGAATAAAGCAAAAGAGATTATAGCCTCGTCCAAAAAGGAATCTGTAGAGATTATAGAGGAAGCATACAGGGAAGCGGAAAAAATCCTAAAAGAAGCCGAAAAAGAAGTAAAGGTTATGTACACAGAAGCTGAAAATAAGGCAAAACGTGATGCAGGTAGAGAAGCTGTAAGACTGGAGAAAGATTTCGACAGGAGACTGGCGGAAATAAAGAATATTTCTAAAGCTAACCAGGAAAAAGCTATTGAAAAAATTATTCAGAGGATTGTAAGTTAATGGCAGTTGCTAAATTAAGTAAACTTTTTATTATTTCACATAAATCCGATACAGAGACTGTTCTTAAAAAATTACAAAAAACTCCAATTACTGTTGAAGTAAAACCATATACGGATAAAATCGATTTGGAGATCCCGCCTGTAGATACAAGTCCGGAGTACATCACAAGGGTTAAAAGGGCTCTGGATATTCTTAATGATTCTAAGGGTGAAAAGCTAAAAAAGATTGCCTCAAAAGCAGGCAAACTGGTAATTAAAAGAAGTGAATACGATAAGATCCTGGAGAGCGCAAACTTTAAAGAAATAGTAGATAATATTTTAGGTATTGAAGATGAAATGGAGAGTCTGGATGCAAAGATTACCAATATGGAACCAAAAATCCATCAACTGAATGTATGGTCTTGTTACAGAGGTAACCTTGAGGATATAGCGGATGGCGATACTTATACTATAAAATTGGGGATTATCAAATGTGAGGAATATGATTTTGAAGAAATTGTAAAAAACCTGGATGAAAATAAAATTTCCTGCGAGAAATTGTCTGAAGATAGAGATGTTACATACGTAATTCTAGCCTATCATAACCAATATAAGAAGGATGCAGAAGAATATCTGGGCAGTATTTCCTTTGAGAATGCAGAGATAACTGGCTATAAGGGCAGCACTAGCGAGAATTTAGCTAAAATTAAAAAAAGTATTGATTTTAACAGAAATAGAAAAAAACACTTACTGGCCGAAATAAGGAAAATATCCCGCCAGTACGAAGAAGCCCTGATAGTTTATCTTGATTACATTGAAAATAATCTGGAGATTGAGCGGGCGATAGAATCCGGGTTTTCTACAGATTCTGTTTCTTTTCACACCGCATGGGTAAAGAAAGAAGATAAGAAAAAAATCATTTCTACAGTTGGGAGTTTTAAATCTACCAGAGTGATAGAAATTCAACTGGATGAAGATGAAGATGTTCCTGTTATTCTGGAAAATAAACCACTATTCAGGCCATTTGAGATAGTTGTAGATCTTTATGGAGTTCCCAGATATTTCGAGATTGATCCTACCCCATTTGTTTCATTATTCTTTGCTTTATTCTTTGGCCTTTGCATAGCTGATGCAGGTTATGGATTCATAATGATGATACTTACTTTAATTTTTGCTTTTAAGATGAGGAATATTAAAAAATTTCTTATGCTGATTTTTATAGGTGCAATTTTTACCGTATTTGCCGGAACTCTTTTTAATGGATGGTTTGGTGATTTGCCCGGTTATTTAGGTATTGATGGATTTTTCTCAAAATTGGCAATTCTGGGAGATCCAGTCAGTTCTAACCAGGGAGCCATAAACTTTTTTAGATTGGCGCTGATTCTGGGAGTAATCCATGTTATTTTTGGTCTGTTCATCAAATTTTTTGACTGCCTGAGACACAGGGATTGGGGAGGTGCATTCCTGGATGGACTTCCCTGGATAATTATCATTACATCACTTATAGCGATTCTGCTTTCATCCCGGATGGCGGTAAACATGCAGCTGGTTTCTGAACCGCTTTTCCCCGGTAGTATATCAAAGATTCTTATGTGGCCTACCCTGGCTGGCGCTATAGTTATTATTTTCTTTGGAGCCAGGGATGAGAAAAGCTGGGGATTTAGAATATTTTTGGGATTTTTAAACCTGACTATAGTTAGGGGACTGACTTCATTTTTAGGTGATTTTCTTTCCTATATCAGAATCATGGCTCTGGGAATGGTAACTGCAGGTATTGGAGTAGCTGTTAATAAAATAGCATTTCAGTTTCTCTCAATTCCGGTTGCCGGTATTATAATTTTAATTATAATTCTTATATTCGGACATACCTTCAATATAGGAATTGGTATTCTCGGTGGTTTCGTTCATACACTGAGGCTTCAATATGTCGAATTTTTCCCAAAGTTTTATGTAGGTGGTGGAAGACCGTTTGAAGCTTTAAAAGATGAACATAAATATATAACAATAGTTGATTAACAATAGGAGGAAAAATGTCAGATTTATCACTTGGTGTAATAATGGCAATATTTGGTGCGGGACTGGCAACTGTTATGGCTGGAATTGGGTCAATTGTAGGAATTGGCTATCCTGCAAGAGCTGCCGCGGGAGGTCTCTCCGAAGACCCACGTAGATTTGGTAGCTTATTCTTACTTGTTGTTCTGCCTGGGACACAGGGATTCTATTGATTTGTTGCTGCATTTCTGATTATTGGAAATATTATCAGGGTGGAAACTTTTGCGCAGGGCATGCAATTATTTTTTGCTGCGCTG
>JAUWQC010000182.1 GCA_030611285.1 bacterium
TGACTAATATATTTGGTGAATTACAAATGGACGATTTTAAGATAATAGAATCCTGCCTTCTGGGAAACACTAATATGTTTTCCCGGTTGATAGATAAATATAAAAACATGGTCTTTAGCTTATCCTATAGGATGACTAATAATTTAGAAGATGCTGAGGATATTTCTCAGGAAGTATTTATTCGAGTCTATAAATCGCTGTATAATTTTAATCCCCAGTATAAGTTTTCTACCTGGTTGTGCCAGATGACCGTAAACATCTGCAGGGATAGATTTAGAAAAGGAAAAATCCCTTCAGTTTCTCTTGATTCTCCCCTTAATAAAGATGACCAGAAAGATCTTGGTTCAATAATTTCTGATAACCAAAATAATCCGGAAGATATTATTATGGGAGTTGAACAAACCAATTTTATAAATGCACTAATATCTTCTTTACCGCTTAAGTATAGAGAGGTTATAGTTCTACGTCACCTCAGAGATCTTTCTTATGAGGAAATGTCTAAGATACTAAATATATCTCTTGGTTCGGTAAAGACCCGCCTCTTCAGGGCGAGGGAGCTATTGAAAAACAAATTGAAGAAATGAAACTTTTTAGCTTATCATTACGTATTAAAAAATAGAAGATCGTGTAGAGACACGGCGTGCCGTGTCTAATCTTTCTTGATGGTGATTAAACAAATGAAATGTAAAAAAATTAAAAAATTACTTCAATTATATATTGATAATACACTTACCTTTGGTGAAAAACAGATAGTTGAGAAGCATTTAGAGAAATGCTCTGAATGTCAGACTGAACTAAAATCACTATCAGCTATGGTAAGACATATAAAATTTCTCCCCGAAGTTTCTACTCCACCAAATTTTACCGAAAAATTAATGTCAAACATTTCTCAAATTGAAGAGAAGGAGAGAGAAAGAATTATCCCGTCCTGGCAGATATCTTTAAAGAATTTATGGAATGCTCCTAAATATAGATATGGTTTTGCCGCTGCTCTTACTGCCGCTGTTTTCTGCTTTTTTGCTTTTACCTTTTTATTTCATCCCTCAGTTCTACCAGGACAGAGAGAAACTCTTGTTCAGGTTGAGGTTACCTTTACAATATCCGGCATAGAAGCTAAGAGCATCGCTGTAGCAGGTGATTTCAATGGTTGGAATACAAGCGCTAATCAATTGGAGGACCCCGACGGTGATGGTATCTGGACAGGCAAAATTAATCTAAAACCGGGAAGATATGAATATATGCTGGTAGTAGATGATGCTAAATGGGTCACTGACCCCAATGCTAAAGTTTATGCTGATGACGGTTTTGGCAGTAAAAATGCAGTTTTATTTATAAACAATAATAGCGGATAAAAATATCATCTCGAGGAATCACAAGAATGAATAAATATTTATTGAATAATAAAAATAATAAACCCAAAAAAATTCTTATTTTAATATTAATTATTACTACTTGCATCATTTACTCTTTTTCTGTATGGGCAGATGAGGAACAACTTCAAACCTCGTCATCTCTCCATAAAATTTCCGAAATAATCAATTCTTATCCGGATATATCATCTTTTAGAGCCGACCGACTATTAAAAGAAGCGGAAAAAGCTGTACAATTTGGTATATCCTTGGAGGATACCAAAGAGATTATCCAGAAAAGTTCAGAGAAGAAGATAAAAGCATACAGTGTAATAGGTATATTCTCTTTATTGAATGAATTAGCGGAAGATGATTTACCTACTTCCCCCATTATAAGTAAAGCAAAAGAAGGTTTTGCAAAAGGCATTTCCTCAGATAAAATAATTTTGAGCATCAGGGAAAAATACGAAAACTTACATTTTGCTAAATATTTAGTAGAGCAATCTTTTTTAGAAGAAGCCGATATCCAGGAAAAAAGTAAGGCTATCGAAATTTTAGCCAGCAGCTTTGCTTCCAATATTACGGAAGATATGATAGCTGATATCTTTAAAGAGGCTCTTCACCAAAAAAAGGATATCAATGAAATATCAGGTGCTCTCAATGCCTTATCTAATTTGCTTGATCTGGATATGTCTATAACCTCTGCTAAGGTTATTACTAAAGATTTATTGAATAAAGAATATAGCAGTAGAGATATGTTAATTTTAGTAAATGTTATTGCTTACGCTCAAAAGAATGATCTATCTGTCTCTGAAATAAATTCCGAGATTATTCATCGAATTAGAAAAGGAGAAGATGCGTTAAGTATTGAAAAGAAGGTAGTAGATTATTTAAAGGAGAAGGAAATAGCTATTGCTGCTAAAGAAGATGAACCTTCTTCTGCTGATGTTACTATTGAAGAGGATGCGGTTTCACCTACTCAAACTACTCCTGCTCCTCCTTCAGTAGAGATACCTACTCCGTAAGAACCATCTTCAGATGAAGAGGTTACTCCCCCAACTCAAACTGGCGGCCCCGACGCCCCTTAAGGCAAAAAAACGACTGATTATAAAAAGGAGCGAAGAATGAAAAAAGAACACTTTGAAGTAATATTAGAAGAGATGAATTCCAAATTTGACTTAGTATTTGAAAATTTTCAGAGCCTTAATCACAAGATAGATGAATATAATATAGATTTTAATAAACAAATTGACGAAATGAATGAATTTTTAAAGAAAAGGTTAAGCGTAAAGATAACGATTTAAGTAAAAAGATTAAAGGAAATATCAAGAAAGTTATGGAAACAAACTTAAGAGAGGGGAGAAAATGAAACTAATAAAAATAATAGTTGAGAAGCATCCTGAGGGATATGTGGCATATCCTTTGGAGTTAAAGGGCGTGGTGGTTGGAGAAGGCGATACTTACGAAGAAGCACTTGCAGACGTAAAATCAGCTATTAA
>JAUWQC010000156.1 GCA_030611285.1 bacterium
TTACAAGAAATACTGACTATGCCATAAGGGCACTTTGTTGTATCGCAAAGCATAACAAGAGTATAGTTTCTGTTAAAGAACTGGCTGAAGATCTAAAAATGCCAAGACCTTTTTTGAGAAAAATACTTCAGGAGCTGAGCAGGAGAGGAATTCTTGTGTCGTTTAAAGGCAAAAATGGTGGTTTTGCGCTGAAAGCAAAGCCCGAGAGAGTATATATAGGCAAACTTATAGAGATATTTCAGGGACCTATAAAATTGCAGGAACATACCTTTAGGAAGAAAATATGCCCGGAAATAAAAAGTTGCGTTTTGAAGAAAAAAATAGATATAATAGAAAAGTATGTTATTTCCGAGTTAAATTCCTTATCAATAGCATCCCTATTAAATACAGGGAGGTAGAATAAATGATTTCAAAATGTCCCGGAGCTCAATATTTCATACAACTAAAGCCTGAATATATAAAATGCCCTTTCTGCTCTTCTGAAGTGGAGATATGGTCAGATGAGATTGTTGCAACATGCCCGAAGTGCAAGAGGACGGTTATGCGAAATGACAGTAAACAGAACTGCCTTGATTGGTGTAAGTATGCTGAGAAATGTGTAGGAGTTGTGCAATACAATAAATACAAACAGAATAAAAACAAATATAAACTGGAGAAGAAAATATGAACGTATCAAAGATTTCTTTAACGCATTGGTGCAGATAGAGTCTAACTATATAGTATTAACAAATTAAAAACAATTTAATATGCAATAAGGAGGTGCGAGATGACTCAGTTAAGAGAACTTTATCGTTGTGAAATATGCGGTAATATAGTTGAAGTTGTGAATAAAGGGGCAACTTCCCTGGTGTGCTGTGGCGAACCCATGATAAAATTAGAGGCAAAGACCGAAGACCAGGGACGGGAAAAACATGTTCCGGTAGTGGAGGAAACTGACAGTGGTATCAAAGTGAAGGTTGGAAGTATCGAACATCCAATGGAGGATAAACATTATATAAAATTCATTGAGATATTGCTAAAGGATAGGATAATACGCAAGGAGTTGAAGCCTGGACAGGCTCCTGAGGTAAAATATTGTGCCACAAAATCAGATGTAATAGAAGTGCGGGAGTTTTGCTCTATACACGGGTTATGGAAAAATAAATAAGGAGGAAGGTGTAACAATGATAAACTTAAAAGGAACAAAAACAGAAAAAAATCTTCTTGCGTCTTTCGCAGGAGAATCACAGGCGAGAAACCGCTATACATATTTTGCCGGCGTAGCAAAAAAGGCAGGTTTTGAGCAAATAGCAGCGATATTCCTGGAAACTGCTGATAATGAGAAAGAACACGCAAAGAGATTTTTCAAGTTCTTAAAGGGTGGAGATGTGGAAATTACAGCCAGTTATCCGGCAGGTGTAATAGAAGATACAATGGCTAATCTAGAAGCCTCTGCGGCCGGTGAAAACCTGGAGTGGACGAAAATCTACAAAGAAGCAGAAGAAATAGCACGCAAGGAAGGTTTTGGAGAAATTGCTTCTGTATTCAAAGAGATATCAGAAGTAGAGAAACAACATGAAATACGATATAGAAAATTGCTCAAGAATTTAAAGGAAGGTAAGGTATTTAAAAAGGATACAGTGGTTAGGTGGAAATGCCGTAACTGCGGGTATATTCATGAAGGAAAAGAGGCGCCAAAGGAGTGCCCGGCTTGTGCACATCCTCAAAGTTATTATGAGCTGTTTTGCGAAAACTATTGATAAGTGATTAAAGATAATGCAATGCGATGATGAATTAAAAGAGTTATTATCAAGTTACAAGAAAAAAAGATATCAGATTAAAAAAAAGCTCAAGGAATTCGGGGATTTATATAAGAGTAATGATGAGTGCATATTCAAGGAGTTATGCTTCTGTATATTAACACCTCAATCAAAGGCAATTTATTGTGACGAAGCTGTAAAAGAATTGGTAAGATCAGGGTTGCTTTTAAAAGGAGAAAAAAGTGATATAAAAGCTAATTTGAGACGTGTTAGATTTCCTAACAGTAAAGCCTCTTATTTAATAGCGGCAAGAAAAGCCTTTAAAAATAGTAGAAGATTTGATATAAAAAGCAAAATAGATGAAGGTAATATATTCAAAACGAGAGAATGGTTCGTAAAGAACATAAAAGGTTTAGGATATAAGGAAGCGAGTCATTTTTTAAGGAATATTGGTTTTGGTAATGATATAGCAATACTCGATATACATATTTTAAGAAGTTTAAAGAGATACAGAATTATAAAGAAAATCCCATCCTTAATTAACAGAAAGATATACTTAAATGTAGAAAATAAAATGAGAGGATTTTCTTTAAAGATAGGTATTTCCCTCCAGGAATTGGATCTTTTATTCTGGTCCGACGAGACTGGTTTTATATTTAAATAGCATTAGGGGATAACGAATAAAGAACATCTAAACCACTGTTTTTATTGATTGGATTTCGGGAAATTATTTTAAAGATATCCTTCTTAGCCTGAGTGAGTTACTGATCACAGAGATACTGCTAATTGCCATAGCTGCTGCTGCAAGTATAGGACTTATCAGTATTCCAAAAGATGGGTAGAGTACTCCTGCAGCAACTGGTATTAATATACTGTTATAAGAAAATGCCCAGAATAAATTTTGTTTTATAACTCGTATAGTATTTCTGGATAGAATTATGGACTTTAAGACTCCTTTAATATCCCCTCCGGTTAAGGTGATAGAGCTTGATTCTATAGCAATATCTGTACCTGTACCTATGGCTATGCCTACATCTGCCTGCATGAGGGCAGGAGCATCGTTTATTCCATCTCCTACCATAGCTACTATCTTACCCTTGCTTTGAATTCTTTTTATTTCTTCTGCTTTGTTTCCCGGTAGGATTTCAGATAATACTTTTTTTATTCCAGCTTTTTTAGCAATAGCATTAGCTGTATTTTTATTATCTCCAGTTAACATTACTACTTCTAATCCTAAATTTTGCAAGTCATTTAAATACTTTTTTGTGTTATCCTTTAAAGTGTCTGCCAATGCAATTATACCCAGTGGCTTACTGTCAGCAGAAATAAAAATAGGTGTTTTTCCTTTAATTGAAAGTACTAGAGCTTTTTCTTCTAAACCATCCAGGACAATATTATTTTCCCTCATCAAAGCTAGATTTCCTTTTAAGATCTTTTTCCCATCTACTTC
>JAUWQC010000256.1 GCA_030611285.1 bacterium
TGTCCAACAGCTTCTATTTCATAAGGATCAGCAGATAAAACGATATGGGTTGCAGCTTGATAAAATACTACTTCCCAACCTTCTTCTGGTCTGAGTATTAAATCGTCGGAAGAAGCGGTAACAATTGTTGTCCCGGCAATAGTTGAAGATAATTCTACTTCAACTTCTCCATCGATAGGAATTACATTATTATCAGAAAAACTACCAAAGTTATCTTCTCCTATTTTTGCATAAAAAGTAATAGGAGTATTATATGTCGTCACTATTTCTGTTCCACTATCATCATATACAGTTGCAGTAATTGTAGGGTATGTTTCTCCTTCAATCAAATCAAAGCTTGTTGGATAGGCAAAAAGTTTTAAATATTTTGGAGTCAGTAAGCTTAAAATTGTTATTTCAATCGAGCCTGATAGGCTTCCACTGTTCGCTTGAAGCGTTATCGTTTCGCCGGGAGGGGCACTAGTATAAGCCGTAAAAGTAGATTCTAATTCTAAAAGACTCGTGAGTCCAAAATCTAAAGAATTTGGGCTAAAAATACCGTACTCAGGAGGAACTACACTTAAATCAATAATTCCATCAAAATCAATCGATACATTATTTTCATCGACTATAGTTACAATAATATTAATATCTTCACCCGGATAAATAGATTTTTTTCCTGGAGTAATTATTATAGAAGCAGGTTCTCCGGTAAAAGTTATTTCAATATAACCTATATCTAAATCAGGAGCAGAAGCAGTTATTTCCACTATTCCTGGAGTACCATCAGATGCAAGCATAAAAGAAGCGCCATCAGTAGGTACTGAAGTAATAGTGGTTTCAGATAGAGTACCTGGTCCGTCAGCACTTAAAGTGATTGGACTGTCATATTCTACATGAGTCTCATAATCTGCTTTTACTACGTATAATTTGAGATTAGATTCAACACCTGCTCCGGCAGCAAGGACCCTGTCATCTTCTTCAGATACAGGTTCAATCACTATTCCAATTGGTCCAGTAGTTACACGAATGTTTACCGTGTCAGTTAACTCTTCTACATCGACAGTCGCAGTAGCTTGTATCCTTTCAGTTCCTTCTACATCTCCTCCCAATGCTGCTAACTCTTCTTCTGAAATAGCAGTAAAAATACAATTAGCTATTCCGCTAACGGCTTGTACAGATGAAGAATTTAAGCTGCCAACCGGAGGAGTATTGGCAGGATCAGTAATGACTGAAAAATAAATTGTTCCATTCCAATCATAGATGTTGCCATTTTCATCCTTAATTTCGGCAATCAGGTTCACTTCATTTGTAGGCATGATGGTATAATAAGATTGTGCATAAAGAAAAAGTTCAACAGCCTCATCACCAACTTCACTTGTAGCTGGTTTATTATATATAATAGTTGAAGCTTTTTCTGTTTTAATGTTTCCTTGTCTATCTACCCACCGTACTTGCGAAATTACTTTTTTTAAAGTGACTACATCATCTATTGTTTCTAAGTTTAAAACATAAGTGCCTCTACTAAATTTAGTATCAGGAATGAGAGTTATAGGTTCGTTTTTTACTTGAGTAAATTCCATATTTTTAAAATCTTCTAGTGTTTGCTGCAAATAATTAGTAGCAACTGTCCGGTCTCGGGCATCGGCCATTCCCATAAAGCCGACACTGTAGGCCTGGAATATTCCGAAAATAGCTAAAGCTAAAATGGCTATTGCTACCATTAATTCGATTAGGGA
>JAUWQC010000150.1 GCA_030611285.1 bacterium
AGTCTCTTTAAGCCAATTGGAAATCCTATCTTTTTTAATAACAAAGTAAGCATATAAAAAAGTAATAGAGATAGATATGGCAAAAACATAAACCTTATGCAAGTAAGGTCCCTTAGTAATAAGGTAATTAGGAGAAAGCAAACTAAAAAGAATTAAGAGAAGTAAAATTATATCTTCTCCGGCAATAATTTTTTTGTCGTTGTTTCCTCCTTCTTCTCCTTCTACCACCCTCTCTGCTTCTTCTTTGCGGAAAGATAGATACATTACTGTCCCCATAACGAAAGCAGTAACGAAAGCAGTAATAATTCTGGCTATGGCCATGTCATACCCTATTATATTTCCAGTATAGATTACTGCTAAAAGATTGGAAGCCGGGGCAACCCACAAAAGAATAAAGGCAGGGGCAATTGCTCCGCCTTTACGGTAGATTCCGGCTGAAACCGGAATTACGGTGCAGGAGCATACTGCAATAAATATTGAAGATATTGCCGCTAAGGGGAAAGAAATAATATTTTTTGCTTTTACTCCTAAATATTTAAGAATGGTATCACGAGAAGTAAAAGCAATAATCCCACCAGCCAAAAGGAAAGCCGGAATAAGACAAGTTAACACATGTAAGGCAACATATTCTTTTAAGGCAATTAGTCCACCAATTAGAATTTCTAATAACATATTTAATAATCCTCCATAATATTTTAACTACATTTAAACTTTTCTAAATCCTGTTCCGTAATTTTTAATTCATTTTTTAAACTCTGAATCATTCTGTTATTTTCTGTTTCAGGGCTTACTGCATAGATAATCCACTTCCCCTCTCGCCGATTAACAACAAGACCTGTTTCTTTTTAAATTTTGTCGACCATATAATACTACTAATATACGTTTATATAGATATTAAGAGTTTAAATTTATAATGTAAAATCTAAGAGTGGTATAGAATAAAAAGATGTGAGAAACTTATCTATCACCATAAGCTCACATGGCACGTGATTGATCCATTATTTCTCTTATTGTAAATCTTGTCCATATATCAATAGTCCCGCCCATCATCAAAAGAGTAACCGCAATTGATTCAGCTATTTCTTTTCTTGTAGTTCCAAGTTTTATTGCACGCCTGAGGTGAATTTTAATACACGGTTCACAGTGTCCTGCGATAGATAATACCACTGCCATGAGCTCTTTTGTTTTTGTAGAAAGTGCACCCCCTGCCATAACTCCATCTACTAAGCTCAAATAACTTTTCCATACTTCGTTTAACTCTTCTTCAATCAAAGATTTCTCCATGATATGTACCTCCTGTCTTAAAATAGAAAGGTAAAACAATTCTATAATATCCGTTTTATGTAATAATTTAGTGTTATTATTTACATTTTGATTTTTCTCGTATATTTTCTTTTTTGCATTTTTCTAAATCGCCTAAGTCATGGGAGGACAATTTTAATTCTTCTTTCAATCCTTGAATAATTTTATTCTTCTTTAAATCTTGATTTATAGAATATATCATCCATTTACCATTTCTCTGATTATTGATTAGCTCCGCTTCCTTTAGAATATGCAAATTATGAGATATTCTTGATTGTTCCATATTTAAAATATTCATCAATTCGCAAACACATAATTCACCCTGCAGCAGAAGCAAATAAATACGTAGACGGGTTTCATCAGATAAAGCTCTAAACATCTTTACAGTCGCTTCCATTGTTGCAGTCTCCTTTATACATGATAATATTATCATGTATACATATTATTGTCAATATATCATATATAAAATAAAAAATTATTATGTTATGTAATTCACTATCATTTAATTACAATTGGCAGTGCAATGGTCAGGTAAAGATATTCTTCTGTGTTCTCTTCCTTTATTTTTTCTTTTATCAATACTACTGCTAAATCTTTTTTTTCTTTCGAATAAAGTTCAAGTTCAGAACTCAGCGGAACAAGATAATCAGCTGAGGTTTTTAGAGAGATAATCTTTATAAGATTTTCTCCTGAATTCTCTAAAGTAAGCTTTTCTACCAATCCCTCCTCAGTATTATTAGAAAGGTCAAATTCTAACGTAAAGGGAGCAATACTTAGTGTTGGTTGGGCCTTTTCTTTTATATAACCATTAATGCGCAGGGAAAAGGCCTTTCTCTTGGGGTCATTACAGTATATACGGATACTTTCCCTTACTTCCCCTAACTCATGTTGGGAAGAATCATAGGTAAAGATTACCTCTTTCTTTTCTCCGGGAAGAATATGAAGAGGTATTTCTAGGTTGTGTTGAATATATTCGAGGGCGTCAATCTTATCAATTACTAAATCTAACTCCCCTTTATTTTCGATAATAAAGCTAAAAGTGGGCAAATCTCCTTGCGAAATCAGCCCTAATTCCCATTGAGAATTAGAGAAGAAGGCTTTAGGAGAGGGAATAGGTTCTACATCAGCAATTACTGTAATCTTCGTCTTGGGGAGCTGGGGATCGTTGGATTCGATATAGATATCCTTTTTGACCAGACCGTTATAACCGGTTGGATTGAAGGTAACCTTTAGTTCAGCTGACTTTCCCGGCTGTATATTATCAGAGGAGAGCATGGTGGCGGCACAGCCGCAGGAGGCTCGTACTCGGCTGATAACCAGTTCTTCTCTCCTGGTATTTTTTATGGTAAAGATATGAACCGGTCTTTCATCTTCTTTTATCTTTCCAAAATCTCATTCTTCTTCGGATATAGAAATAGTAGGCGGCTGGGAAGACTTGTTTTGAATATTGTAAAATATTAAAAAAGCTCCTATTAGAATTATTCCTATTAATACAAAGATAATTAGATTTTTACGAGACATTAAAGCGCTCCTTCCTGGAAAATTGAAACAATGGTTATTTTTTATTTTGTAACCGTTATGGGACTATAATCATTTTTCCCTTTGTAATATGCATATACCTTATATGTACCTGTAGAATATGGAGTAAAGGTGGTTTTTAATGATCCACTTTTGGGATTTAATTCTGCACTTGCACCACATACAAAACAGGCATTCCAATCCCATGTAACTTTAGAGGGGTCTATAGGAATAGAATTATCTTCTGAATCATAAGCCCATACTTTAAAAATTTTAGAAATATTAACTTGCATGGTAACTACTGAAGGATTAACTCGGATATAACTTACCGTATAACTATCGTAATCAGGGGTTACAAATATACATCCACTATTTAGAATTAAAAATAGGCTAATAGTTCCTATCAAAATAATAAA
>JAUWQC010000148.1 GCA_030611285.1 bacterium
TCCTTAACTTCAGCAAATTCCTTCTCAGCAGAAATTAGTTCCTCATTATTTTTAACCTTTTCTATCTCAGCCGACCTTGCAGAAATCGCATTTTCTGTTAACTGCAATTCCACCAAATCTATCACCTTAAACTTTAAATCAGTCAACTTGATACCTCCAGGATTTATAGCCTGCCTTATCCCAGCTTAGAGCCAGGCTCCTGTTAAAAATCTTATCCAGAGATAATGCAAGCTCTTTAAGAATCATTTTGACTCAGCTCTGACTCATTAAAATTGTATTATTAGAATAAATATTATAATATTTATTCTGAAATAAAAAGAAGTTCTTTATGCCGTTTATACTATTTTCTAAAGGAGAACAGAACAATTGAATTTACTAGACAATATCAAGTGAGTATTTCTTTTTTTAAAAATAAATGGTGGGCCCACCAGGACTCGAACCTGGGACCTCCGCATTATGAGTGCGCTGCTCTAACCAACTGAGCTATGGGCCCTCGATGAGGATAATCCTGTGTTAGACAATTGCATATATTAATAGAAATTATAGAATAAGTCAATTAACGGGACGCTTTATAACAATTTATTTTGTCCATGAAATATTTCTTTCTTCGCAGAGCTTTATTTAAATCAGCTGCTCTTGCTTGAAGCTGAAATATCCACCTTCTGCAACAATAATATGATCCAGAACATCTATTCCCAGAATAGAACAGGAATTTGCATAGATAAAATTAAATTCTAACTATCTCATATTCTTTATTTCCAATTCCCATTTGCTGGCCGTAGTCTAACTGCCAATTCCAGTCTATATCTTTATAAATTACTTTAAATTTGTCTTCGCTGCTAAATTTATTTGTAAGAGACCACAATGGGTTAAAAGGCGCAGAATTAATAAGATCTACAGAAGCTTTGTCTATAGCAATTGGATCATCTGATAGAAGAATTCCTAAATCAGAAACAATAGGGCTGTTAGAGAAGCTGCAGCAATCACATCCGGGGGTAATATCAATCAAGAAATTTATATAAATAATCTTTCCATTTTTTTGATTTCTTATTCCCATTAAATATTCAACCATTTTTTCCTGTAATTTTTTACTTTCCCTTGGATATTTAGGACTAATTGCTCCATATTTACAAGTACTTATACATTCCCCACATCCTTTACAATTTTCTTCTATAAAATAAATGCTATTTTTTCCTTTTTTTATAGCATCAAATCCACAATTTTCAATACATACTCCACACAACTTACATAGGGCTTCCTCTACTCTGGGTATTAACTCTGAGTGCTGTAAAAACTTTCCTTTAATAGAAGCACTTCCCATAGCCAAATTTTTTATAGCTCCCCCAAAACCTCCTAATGGGTGCCCAGTAAAATGAGTTGCTACAATTATAAAGTCAGCATAAAAAATAGCACTACCAATAAATATTTCTTTAAAATGATTGCCCTTTATTTCAATAACCTCCTGATCTCTTCCAGTTAATCCATCAGCTATAATAATAGGTGCTCCTACTGTTTCACTTGTAAAACCATTTATTGCGGCAGTTTCTAAATGATCAATAGCATTATGTCTTTTATGAGAATAAAGTGTATTTGTGTCAGTAAGAAATGGTATACCACTGTATTCTTTTACCTTTTGCACAATTTTACCTATAAAAGGTGTTCTTATATAGGCATGTCCACCTCTTTCTCCAAAATGCATTTTTATAGCAACTCTATCCTTGCTTTCAATAGTTGTTAATAATCTGGACCTTTCAATCATTATTGCTAATCTTTCTATAAGACTTTTATTTGAATCTTGCTTTATATCTATATAATAAACAATGCTTTTACTATCTGCAGATTCTTTTTTCATCAGACCCTTCTAGTTTGTCCATTAAGTGCTTCTTCAGGAGTATGACCTTTACTGATACCTTTTTCCTATCATAGCTCAATGCTACAAAGTAACCTTGATACTTTTTCATAATATGTGTCATGTCTATTGCTTTCATTGAATTTTACATCTAAATTTATTTATTTTATTTTTTTCTACACTACTACTTTTTTAGAAAAAACATCTACCGGAACTGGGATAGTTTTATCCCACTTCTCTTTTTTCCGGATTCTGTATTCAATTTCTTTGACTACTTTTGCAGTGAGATATTTTTCACCACATTGCTGGCAAATCCCAGCTGGTACGTCTTTAAAAATATATAACTTCCCTTTATAACGATAGTCTAATTCAACTCTGCTGCTCTTTACTTCTCCACCACAAAAAGAACAATCTCCATACTTATGCATTAATCTTTACCTCCTCTAGCTCTTATTTTCTCATTAGTCCATTTTGGTAGTTTTGGGATATATACTGTTATTATTCTAATCCATTTTATAAGTGTATATCCACAGACAATATGAATTGGACGATTCTTTGAATATCCAAGAATAAGGCAGCTTGGCCCTCTTGGATCATTGGTATAATCTTCCAATATCTCTCCATTGGAAATAGCTGTCTCTAAATCAGAAACTGTTATGTCTTCAGCATATCTCTCCTTTTCTGCATGAAAGCAAATTTCATATCTATCATACTTTATCTTCTCCTTAATTTCCTCAATCTCCATCTGATTTATTCAAACTTTCATCTTAACCAATTAAAGTTTTCGACCGTCTTTAACAACCAATGATTTATATAACTGAAATACTTTGTTTGTATTCTCAAATTGTCATATTTTACAAATTTTTTTATTAATACACAGCTCTATCTAAAAATTTAAGACCCAATATTCGGATACCAATACTTGAAAATATTAAACTGATAATATCAGTAATTTCTTTAGTTTCAAATAATCCTCTTAAACCTTTTCTAATTTATATTATCAATAACTCTCCCCTGAAGCAAAACATTTATCCTAACTTTATTTAAATCAGCTGCTTTTGTTTAAAGCTGAAATATCCTCCTTCAGCAACAATAATATGATCGAGGACGCTTATTCCCAGAATAGAACAGGATTTGCATAATCTATCGGTTATCTCTATATCATCCGTAGAAGGTTCCGGATCACCGCTGGGGTGATTGTGTATAAATATAACCGAGGCTGCTGATTCTTTAATTATCGGTTTTATTACTTCTCTCGGATGCACTATTGACTTCGCTCGCCCAGTGAAGAGTTTTACTATCTTCTAAAAGATTACTAAAATTATAAGTTATATAAACATCTAGCTTATTTGTTTTCCCTCGGCCATATATCGAATCTATTCCAATTTCTTCAATCATTTTATTTATTATTTTTTT
>JAUWQC010000010.1 GCA_030611285.1 bacterium
TCCATTTAAATAAATAGACTTTCTCTGATTATACCAGTATTTTAAAAACTTGAAATTATCTTTTTAAAAAATTTATCGAAAGATAAGTGCAAGGTGATGATATTACTGTATCAGTTAATGGAGATAAAAGAATCTAAAACATTATAACTTCACCTATCCTGAACAGTACCAGGAAAAATCTTGGAAAAGCTGCTGTTTATATTACTCCAATGGCTATCATAGCTGCCTTTTCTATTTCTTTCATTTTTTCGTTACTTATCTTACCTGCAAAAGGCCCTCTTATAAGTAAGAGTTTGTCTATTGTTGTTATCTGTTCACATTTAGACATTGATACCTTTGATAATCCACCTTCACCCTCTTGAAGTAAAACATGGGTGGGAGATGGCCTTAAATTTGTAGACAAAGGAACAACAATTATATCATTAGCCAACTTGTTTCGAATATTTAAAGAGACTACCAGGGCAGGGCGATTCTTAATATCCTTTGGCTTTGAAGGTAGATTGACTAAATATATCTCTCCTCTTTTTGGATACTCAATCATTCCATGTCCTTTTTGCACTTTCTGCTGTTATCCTGGTCCATTCTCTGTCTTCCTTCTTCTCTTCTTCTGTAAGAGATAGATAATACGCCTTGATATCTTTTTCGATTGCTCTTTTTTTAGACATCGATAGCCAATCTCGCAGTATTTCTTCCATCATCTGACTTCTCGGAGTTCCTTTTTCTCTGGCAATTTTGTCTATTTTACTAGCCACATCATTGCTGATTGTTATTGTAAGTTTTGTTTTACGCAAGGTACTTGTAGATGACATATTATCCTCCTTTTCATCTTACTAATTATAAGATAATATGGACTTGATTACAATAGAAATTTTTGTGCGAATTTTTTTGGCTCACTTTTAAGACTAATAATATTTGTATTTAGCTTAGAAGTGAGCCTACAGTTATTTTAGATTTATTTCAAGTACCGGGTACTAAAATTGGGACACATCCCTCTATTACCAGTGCCAATTTTGTGGGACTATTCATAAAGGTTATTATATAAATGGTGGTCGAAGCATTGATTTTAGGCCTTTAATTTGGAAATAAAAGCTGCTCTTGTGAGTAAATGTTATGCATTAGGGACAGGTAAAAAATTTTACTCTATCAAATATTTTTATCCACTGAAATATTTTAACCCACGGTAATAAATTTTACGTAACCTACCGTTTTACATATTATGGTTACTATTAGTCCGGCAATAAGCACCCCTGTAAATATATGCACCAGAGCTTTTTTGGGAGGTATACCAAAAACAAAGGCAATAAGTGCTCCTGTCCAGCCGCCTGTAACCGGAAGTGGTGTTGCTACAAATCCTATCAGGGCAAAACTTTCATATCTTTTAAATCTTTTTGAATATTTTCTTCTGGTACGCGTGAAAAGCCATGTAAAAAATCTGTTAGCCAGACTGGATCTATTCATAAGGAATTTTGATATTGGTTCCAGAATCCATAATATAGCGATTACCGGTACCAGATTCCCCAAAACTGATATTATATAGGTCTCAAAAATGTTCATTCCATAGGTTCCTAGTGCGAGAGGAATAGATGCCCTGAGTTCACCCACAGGGGTCATAGCTGTAAAAAAAGTTGCTATTCTTGGTGACAGATATTCAAAGAAATTTGAAAAATTCATAAAATAAAATCCATATCAATTTTTTTATTTTTAATTATTTTATGCTATATTTAAAAACTAATTATAAGTTATTAAAGCAAAATTTTATTTATTATATAAGTTGAATATATTACAGTCAATTGTTTTAGGTATAATTCAAGGAATTACTGAGTTTTTTCCCATAAGCAGTTCGGGTCATCTGGTAATTTTTCCTTATTTTTTTAACTGGGATTATATTCCGCTCTACTTTACGGTAACAGTTCATTTTGCCACACTTGCCGCAGTAGTTACTGTTTTTTATAAAGAAATCTTCAGAATCATAAGAGCGGTAATTTTAGGTATTTTTATCAGGAGGCAGAGGACTTCAGATAATTTTAAGATAGGCATTTTTTTAATAATAGCCAGTATCCCTGCTGCAGTTGCTGGATTTTTCCTGGACGATTACGTGGAAAGTTTGTTTAGCAAGCCTATAGTAGTGGCAACATTTTTACTTGTCACCGCATTATTCCTGTGGCTGGGTGAGCTGAGGGGGAGACATATTGAAGCTGGAATTATAAACAGCCAGGACAGCACCAGGGGTAAATATTCTTCTTCCGGGAGTAAAGAAGATAAGAAGGGTGGTTTAATTGGAGGAATTGATCTTAACGGAAGTGGCATAAAAAAAGTAAAATTTAATTTTTTCATAGCGGCGGTGACCGGGATAGGACAGGCTTTAGCCATTTTCCCTGGAATTTCAAGATCGGGTACCACTATTTCATTTGCCAGGTTTTTTGGAATAAAAAGAAGTGAGGCAGTTAGATTTTCATTTTTAATGTTGGTTCCTGTTATTATTGGTTCCTTTGCATTTGAACTTTACCGGTCCTCCAGTATTATTTTCGAAAATGACACTGGAGTGATTCAAAATCTGGCGACAGGATTTTTATCTTCTTATCTGGCAGGACTGGTTGCCATAAAGTTCATTGTTTATTTGACCAGAAAAAAGAATCTAAATGTATTTGCCATATATTGTATTTGTCTTGCAGCGGCAGTTTTTATTTTTTTTATGATAAAGAAATTTATCTAAAGGAGAGTGAACACAAGTACTATGAAAGGTGTTATATTAGCAGGTGGGCTGGGGACCCGGCTTATGCCCTGTACCAAAGTCACCAACAAGCACTTACTTCCGGTTTATGATAAACCAATGATTTACTATCCTCTTAAAACTCTGGTAAGAGCAGGGCTTGAGGATATAATGATAGTTACCGGGGGTAATAGTGCCGGGGATTTCTTAAGACTTCTTAGCAATGGCCGGGAGTTTGGGCTTAAAGATATAAGCTATACATGTCAGGAAGGAGAGGGGGGTATAGCGGATGCCTTGAGGCTGGCTGAGAATTTTGTAGATAATGATAAGGTAGTGGTAATGCTTGGTGATAATATAATAGAGGATGATATTTCAGATGCCGTAATGGAATTTGAGAAGCAGGATATGGGGGCGAGAATATTCTTAAAAGAAGTCAGTGACCCGGAAAGGTTCGGGGTTGCTGAAGTTAAAGAAGGTAGAGTAATAAATATCGAGGAAAAGCCTAAAAAACCAAAAAGCAATTATGCAGTTGTAGGGATCTATATGTATGATAGTGATGTATTTGAGATAATTAAGACTCTTAAACCTTCAGATAGAGGTGAACTTGAAATAACTGATGTTAATAATGAATACATCAGAAGAGGTACAATGAAATATTCCATTCTTGAAGGCTGGTGGGCGGATGCGGCTACTTCCTTTGAAGCATTATTCAGGGCAGGTCAGCTGGTAAGAAAAGAGTTATTAAATGATAAGTCTTCGGATTGATATTTTACTGGTCGGTGTCTGTCAGATTTGTATTATTTTTATTGAACCACAGTAAAAACATCTGTCTACATTATGTGAGCTTTTCCACTTACTATCTGAAGTTATAACAGCCCAGGTGAGAGAGTCCATATCTTTTTTATTATCTGAGTTCTGATATATGAAAGCATTACCTTCTTCTTTTACCACACCAATAAATTTATACGTGTTTCCACATTTTAAACATTTATACATCTAGCCTCCTTAAAAAATAAATTTCAGTTATTATAGGTTATTATAGTATATTGAAATATAATATCAATACATTTTATATAGATTTTAAATAAAAAATGATTTTTGGTATACTTTTTTATACCTGAAAATAATAAATGTAGATTTATTTGACTAAAAAAAACAGCTTTGATAATATCTGTAAATATTATTAACAAGTATTTTTTTAAATGCCATGCAAATGCAAATACCAAAACAAAAAGTAAGAGTAAAAATCAAGACAGAATCTTTTGTGGTCAAAGGCACGATCTATACCATGGTAGATGGCAGATTAAGTGATTATATGACCTCCCAGAAAAATAGATTTATACCTATAACTGATGCAGAAGTGCAATATCTGGGTGAGGGCGGAAAAATTCTGGATGAAAAAAAGAATAAAAGAGATGTCGTTTTTATAAACGTAGATAAAATAGAGATGATAGAATACCTGTAATTGTTGATGTAAAGAAATACTATAGAAGGGAAGAAGAATGTCTGAAGCTATTTCTCAGTTGACCGATTCGAATTTTGAAGGTGAAGTAATTAGTTCAGAAAAGCCGGTTCTGGTAGATTTCTGGGCTGTGTGGTGCGGTCCCTGCAGGATGATTGCTCCAGAACTTAAAAAACTGAGTGAAGAAAAAAGCGGAGAATTAAAAATTGGAAGACTTAACGTAGACGATAATAGGGATATTGCTATAAAATATGGTATCAGCAGTATTCCAACATTGCTACTATTTAAAAATGGACAAGTAGTTAAAAAACTTATCGGTGCTATGTCCAAAGATAAAATATTAACCGAGATATCTCAATTTTTATAAAATTAATGAGCAGTATTTTTATTGGTACTTCAGGGTATAGTTATGCCGACTGGAATATTACCTTTTATCCAGCAGGACTGGATAAAAAAGACCAATTAAGTTATTACAGTACGATATTTAATACAGTTGAAATAAATTTTACCTATTACAGTCTTCCATACCCTCACATATTTAAAAACATGGCACAGAAAGTTAAGGGAGATTTCATTTTTTCAGTGAAAGCTCATAGTGGTGTTACCCACACCAGAGATTTTAAAAAGGAAGATATTATAAGATTTGTCGGTTCACTCAATCCACTTATTGAGGAAGATAAAATGGGGACAGTACTGCTGCAATTTCCATGGGCTTTTAAGTTTAATCAGAGTAACTGTGACTATTTAAGCCGGATAAGGGAAAATTTAAGAGACCTGGAACTTTGCGCGGAATTCAGGAATAATAGCTGGTTAAGAGAAGAAACGATAGATCATTTAAAAAATTTAAATATGGGATTCTGCAATGTAGATGAGCCGCGGATTAAAGGGCTGCTCCCACCTACAAGCATCAGTACTACTAACACTGGATATATCAGATTTCACGGAAGAAATGACCTTAACTGGTGGAAACCAAAATACGGGTATCAGAGATATGATCATCTTTATACCGAAGAAGAGCTAAGCGAGTGGGTACCCAGAGTAAAACAAGTGGCGAAAAATACTAAAAAAACCTACATCTATTTTAATAATCATTATAAGGCGCAGGCTGTAAGATCGGCAAAAATTCTCCAGGAACTTATAGAAGATAGTGATATTTCTACTTCACAAAATTAGACTAATTATATAAAATCTATTAAACAGTTTTTGGACAGTTATTTATAAATGGGAAGGATATAAAGATATAAGGTATGTTTAAAAAAGTTAACAGCAAAGTAGATCTGGTCAAGCTGGAAGAAAAAATTCTAGATTTCTGGAAGAAGAATGATATTTTTAAAAAAAGCCTGAAAAAATCTGAAGGCTATAAAAAGTTTGTATTCTATGAAGGACCTCCGACTGCTAATGGAGCTCCAGGAGTACATCATATCCTGTCGCGTGTTTATAAGGATATTTTTCCCAGATATAAGACTATGAAGGGTTACTATGTGTCCAGAAAGGCCGGCTGGGATACACATGGGCTGCCGGTGGAACTGGAGATGGAAAAAGAGCTGAAAATTAATTCCAAAAAAGAAATAGAGAAAATCGGCATTGAAAAATTTAATAAGCTCTGCAGGCAAAGTGTTATGAGGTATGAGGAAGAGTGGAAGAAACTTACCGAGCGCATAGGATTCTGGCTGGATATGGATAATGCTTATTTCACATTTAAAAATGACTATATTGAAACCGTATGGTGGATATTGAAAACTATATGGGATAAAAATTTATTATATCAGGACTATAAAATTGTCCCTTACTGTCCGCGGTGCGGAACGGCGCTTTCATCTCATGAAGTAGCCCTGGGTTATAGAGAAGTGGAGGACTATTCGGTTATTGTAAAATTCCCTCATACCGAAAAGAAAAATACATATTTTCTGGTATGGACCACAACTCCATGGACTTTAATTTCCAATGTGGCCGTTGCGGTAAATAAGACTTGCGATTATGTAGAAGTGGAGTATAAGGGAGAAAATCTGATACTGGTAAAAAATTTGCTTGCAGAAGTTTTTGGAGAGAATGCTGACTGCAGGGTTATCGGCAATTTTAAAGGCAAAAGTCTTGTTTCTTCCCATTACAGGCCGCTTTATGATTACACGAATGGTAACGGTAATGCTTTCAGTATCATAAGTGGTGATTTTGTATCCACTGAAGAGGGGACTGGAATTGTTCATATAGCACCCGCCTTTGGTGAAGATGATATGAATGCAGGAAAGGAAAACGACCTGCCGGTAGTACAGATGGTCGATGAAGAGGGTAAGTTCAAGGAAAGGGTTGAAAAATTTTCCCGTATGCCCATAGATGAAGCTAACCCGGAAATAATAAAGGACTTAAAGGAAAGAGGCCTTCTTTTTAGTATTAAAAAAGTGAAACACTCCTATCCCTTCTGCTGGAGATGTGAAAGCAGGTTGATATATTATGCCAGGAAGAGCTGGTATATAAAAACCTCCCGGATAAAGGATGATCTTTTAAAATCCAATGAAGAAGTTAACTGGTATCCCCACCATATAAAATATGGAAGGTTTGGAAACTGGCTGGAAAACAATGTTGACTGGGCTCTTACCAGGGAAAGATACTGGGGCACACCACTTCCGGTATGGGTGGATGATAATGGTCATAAAATCTGTATAGGCAGTGTTGCCCAGCTCAGGGAAATGGCAGTAGATATACCTCGCGATCTGGATCTGCACCGGCCCTATGTGGATAATATTATTATAAAATGTAAAAAGTGCGGCAAGGATATGAGAAGGGTACCTGAAGTAATAGATGTGTGGTTTGATTCCGGTTCAATGCCTTATGCGCAATACCACTATCCTTTTGAAAATGTGGAGTTGTTTGAGGATAATTTCCCTGCTGATTTTATAGGTGAGGCAATAGACCAGACCCGGGGATGGTTTTATACGCTTCTTGCTATCTCTACACTTGTGTTTAAAAAGTCGTGCTTTAAAAATGTACTCTGCCTTGGTCTTATAAATGATGAAAGTGGGCAGAAAATGTCCAAGTCCAGGGGCAACGTGGTAAATCCGTGGGATGTTTTAAACAAGCAGGGAGCTGACGCTCTGAGGTGGTATTTCTTTACCGGTGTGTCACCATGGCTGTCCAAAAATTTCTCTATAAGAGCCATTGATGAAGTAATAAGGAAATTTATACTTACTCTATGGAATACTTATTCTTTCTTTGTAATTTATGCCAATATAGATAATTTTAATCCTTATGATTATGATCTTGAGGTAGGCGACAGATTTGAGATTGACAGGTGGATAATATCCGAGCTCAACCTGACCCTAAAAAAAGTAAATGAGCTTATGGATGATTTCAATGTTACTGAAAGCGGCAGGCTGATACAGAATTTTGTTGAGGTTCTTTCTAACTGGTATGTCAGAAGAAGCAGGAGAAGGTTCTGGAAGAGTGAAGAAGATAAAGACAAGATAAGCGCCTACAGTACCCTGCATGAATGCCTGGTGACTATTTCCAGGATGTGTGCTCCTTTTATACCTTTCCTGAGCGAAGAAATCTATAAGAATCTAACAGGAAGCCTTGGAAGAGGGGAAGAAAGTGTACATCTGGAAAGATACCCGGCTGCAGATGAGAGCCTGATAGATGAAGAGCTCAGTTTTAAAATGGATACAGCAAGAAAAATAGTAGGCCTGGGAAGAGCGGTCAGGAGTAAGGTCAATATAAAAATCAGGCAGCCGGTTGAAAAGGTGTTGATATATTTTGACGGTGACACCGGTAAAAAAGAGGCTATAAACCATTTTAAGGATATCATAATCAGTGAACTTAATGTTAGAGAATTAGAGTTTGCAAGAGAACTTGATGAACTGGTATCCTATGATATAAAGCCAAACCTGCCTGTACTGGGTAAAAAATATGGTTCTCTGGTGCCAAAAATAAGAGATGCGCTGCTTTCTGAAAGTTCAGTCCGGATTGCGCTTAAGGTTAAAAATGATAAAAATGTAAGGTTAGTTGTAGAAAGCAGAAAAATTGAGCTCTTGCCCGAAGAGGTTCTGATTGATATAAAAAACAAAGAGGGGTTTGGAGTGGAAAGTGATGGGGAATTTACGGTAGGGCTTCCTACTACTATATCAGGAGAGCTCCTGGAGGAAGGATTCTTCAGGGAACTGGTGCACCAGATACAGAACTTGAGAAAGGAAGCAGGATTTGAAATAGAAAATACAATAGATACAGCTATCGAGTCGGCAGTAGAGGAAGATGTTATAAATAAGTTTAAAAACTACATAATGAAGGAGACATTAAGTAAATCTTTGGGTTCTGAATTTAAAGAAGATATGTTTGTAAAGGAAGTCAAGGTAAATGATGAAAAAATTAAAATTGGCATAAAAGTAGTGGGGAGTATTATATAAATGTTAAGCAGACGAAGCAGAAATGTTCTTATGAATGTATATTTTTCAATAAGCGCTGTTTGTATCCTGATTTTAGACCAGGTAACAAAATATATTATAATAGAAAAACTTCCGATAAACAGCTCCATAGAAGTAATCAGTGGATTTTTTTATATAACCCATGTCAAAAATAGCGGCGCAGCCTTTGGATTATTCCAGGGCAGCATCAGGACTTTAACCATTATATCAATTGTAGCTATTGTCTTGATAATTATATTAAAGATAACGCTTAAGCTTAATTATACTTTTTATAATGTATCCCTGGGCTTCATATTAGGTGGGGCACTGGGAAATCTTATTGATAGATATTTTGTAGGGGAGGTTACTGATTTTATTAATTTTACATTCTGGCCTGTATTTAATATAGCAGACAGCTTTATTATAATTGGTTTTTGCCTTATTATAATACTAATAATTAGAGAATATTTTAAAAAGGGAAAGACTCAAGGGAGTTGAGTAAGAAAGAAGAAAATGTTTTAAGTTTTACAGTAGATGCTGGAAGTTCAGGACAGAGAATTGATAAATTTCTAACAGATAGGATAGAAAAAACATCAAGAAGTCATATTCAGGATATAATCAGAAGAGATGATAAGGTAAAAGTAAACGGTAAAGTTGTAAACAAGCACTACAGGTTGGTTAAAAATGACAGGGTTACTATTGAAGGCTTTAAAGAAGGTGGCCCCTATACTGAAATAACACCTCAAAAAATAAATCTAAGGATAGTTTATGAAGACCAGTATTTGCTGGTGATATCAAAAAAACCGGGTATGCTTACCCATCCGGTTCCGGGCTTCAGTAAAGATACAATCGTCAATGCCCTTCTCTATCATTACCATAAACTCTCGAATCTATCCGGAAGAGACAGGGCTGGAATTGTGCACCGACTGGATAAGGATACTTCAGGACTTCTTATAGTAGCAAGGGATGATAATACCCACAGGCTGCTGTCGGAAAAGTTCAAGGAAAGAGAAATTAAAAAAACCTATGCTGCGCTGGTATGGGGTAGTTTTTCCGAAAGAAAAGGTGAGATAATTCTTCCCATTGGCCGCTCCAGAATGGATAGGAAAAAAATGAGCATATCTATTGACAGGGGTAGAGATGCTGTAACCAGATTTGAAGTTAAAGAAGAATTCGAAAACTCTACACTGCTGGATATTCATCCTGAAACAGGAAGAACACATCAAGTAAGAGTGCACTTAAGTTATATTGGTCATCCTATAATAGGGGACAAGATATATGGCAGCAGTAAGTCAAAAAAAATGGCAGAAGAGTTGGGAGTGGAGAGACAATTTTTACATGCAAAAAGATTGGAATTTACCCATCCTGTAACCGGAAAGCAAATAGTGCTTGAAGATAAGCTAGCAGATGATTTGTTGAGGTGCCTCAAAATTTTAAGGAGGAGAGATAAAATGGCAGATTAATATGTTATTTTAAGCTTTTATATTAATAAATATTTTTTAAAAAGGAGACAATAAATTGGCAAATGTAAGAAGAGTGGTACTGGATGTATTAAAACCTCATTTACCAAGCGTAATAGAGTTATCATCTAAACTTGCAGACCTTCCGGGGGTATACGGGGTGGATATATCCTTAATTGAGATGGATCAAAAGGTGGAGAATGTAAAGATCACCTGTGAAGGTGATTCCATAGATTATGAAAAGGTGGAACAGATTATAAAACAGAGTGGTGGTTCCATTCACAGTCTTGACAAAGTATCAGTAGGCACCAGCCTGATTGAGGAGGCAATCACTCACCAGGATTAGGTTGATCTTATCTCCTGTCTCATAAATATAATGTAGGATATTGCAAAGCAGATAATTGCCAGCGCAACAATAACTACCAGTTGCGGCCATACCTGGATCAAGCTCTGGCCCAGGGATAGTGGATTTTGTGGTGGTGTCTGAACAATATTAAGAAGTGTAGGCTGGAACAGTCTAGCAGTGGGAACAAGCAGTATGGCTATTGATTCTGCAAATAGAGTAGAAGGCGAGATTCTCAAGATACCCTGCCCAATATTAAAATTCCGTATCTGATCAGCCACAGAGGCATTTTCCAGCGGAGCGATACCGTTAGCTATGGCATTGGCAATTATTGGAAGGAAAAACATAAGAAATATCCATATGGCAATGGCAGTGAGTATGGATGCAGCGGTTTTCTCCATAATAACCGAAAATAATATAGAAAGTCCCATCCAGAATCCGCCATAGAAAATACAGATAAATATAAAGAAAAATATTCTCAAGATTTCTTCCGAAGTTGGTGGTACACCAATTGAGAAAAGGCCAATGCCTGAAATTATAAATACTATGCTTGCTATGATGATACTTAGAGTGGTGATACCGGCCAGAAATTTACCGTTTATGACACTGTCCCTGTAAATTGGCTGGGATAGAAGCCTGCTCAGATTGCCGCTGTTTTTCTCACTGTTTATAGCATCGAAACCAAAGATTATTCCTATTATAGGTATAAAAAAGCTTATAAAGGTTATAAAAGAGGGGAGCACATCTCCTCCAGTGGTAAACAGGTATAAGAATACATATTTGCCCAGGCCGCTTGCTGATTCCCTTATATTTTGAAGTGCAACATAAGTTGATGATAGCCCCGCAATATATATAAGTGCTAAAAGGACTAAAAACTTATTGCTGCTAAAATGATCGGTAAGCTCTTTTCTGTATACGGTTAAAATGCTTCTCATTTTACTCCTCTTTAAAATATTTTAGATAAATCTCTTCCAGTGCGTCCTGTTTCATATCCATCCTGGTCATAAGTATGTCTTCAGCAGCAATGAGCCTGGATATATCCTGCCTTATATCTTTGTCGCATATTACCTGCAACTGGTTGTCAACCTTATTTATATTTACAACTTTATCCAATTTTTTTAACTTTTCTATTAGGCCGTCCGTTACTTTTTCCAGCTCCAGCTCTATTCTGTATTTTCCTCCGCCAAACAGATTTCTTCCCAGGTTTTCAACGGTTCCTTCGCCGATTAGTTTGCCCCTGGATAATATGCCCACTCTGGGGCATACTTTCTGCATAAGATTCAACTGATGGGATGATAGAAGGAAGGTAATATTTTTTTGCTTGTTCAGGTCCAGAATGGTTTGCAGTATCTGGTTTGCTACCTTAAGATCAAGACCTTCTGTTGGCTCATCAAAAAAGACAAGCCGGGGATCTTTTATAAGTACATCTGCGATTCCCAGTCTTTGTTTCATTCCCTTGGAAAGTGTTTTAACCAGTTGATTTTTATTTTTAGTCAGGGTTACTATTTCCAGTACCTCATCAACTTTTTTAGGGATCTCCCTGTAGGGAATGTTATTTAGCTCTGCAGTGTAGGTAAGGTTACCTTTTGCACTCATATCCTCGTAAAAACCTACTTTTTCAGGTAGATATCCGGTTATTCTTTTAACCTCAAGAGGCTGCCTGGTTGAATTAAATCCTGCAACATTAATACTTCCTGATGATGGTTCTGTAAGTCCCATGGCCATAAGAATAAAAGTGGATTTACCTGCCCCGTTAGGACCGAGAAGCCCGAATATTTCACCTTTTTTAATAGCCAAATTCAGGTTGTCTACAACCAGATGCTCATTGTATTTTTTAGATAGATCTTTAGCAATTATTATATTATTGTCCTCACTCATAATTTATCTTCTTCCTAATCTTGCAAAGATTACAGCAACACCAATTATAACCACTACTATAATTCCTATTCCAACAATCCCCCAGATGGTAGGAGTTTCAACAGTTACCCTGAGATCAAAACTGTCATTGCTGTTTTCACTGGATGCTCCAAAGGTCAGCATGTAGTCCCCGGCAATGGTTTTTTCAGGAGGATTGATTGTTACATCAATCTCTATTTTTTCATCGGCTTCCATTGATTCGATTTTATCCTTATCAAAACTAACCTGCCAGCCTTCAGGCTCGGTTGAGCTCAAGCTTATATTTTCAACAGATGTGGAACTATTATTTGTCACAATAAGTTTATAGTGATTGTCTTTTCCCGAGGTCAATTCTGTGCTTAGCATTCCTGTTTTTGTTGTAAGGTTAATTTCATAGGTTGGAGGTGCTACTGCGGTAAATTCTATTGATCCTTCCAGAGTATCGCCTTCAACAGCAGAATTGAAGGTAACCTTAAAGTCATATTCACCTGGCTGCTGTGTTATAAGTGGGATTGCAACAAGCCTCAAGCTCTCTGTGCTATTAAATTTCAGGTTAATAGCTGGTGCTTCAGTGCTGCCGGATGCCACTGCAGCAATCCAGCCGGTAGGATAATCAACTGTAATATCAAAGGTTTTTTCACTTTTGCCTTCTTCAATACCAAATGGTTCATCTCCTGGTTTATAGGCTACATCAAAGTTAAAAGAAAATGTCTCCCCCTCTTTAGCCTGTATTTTGGGAAGTTTGGTGTCAAAGATAAGTTCTTCCGGTTCAGGCTCAGGCTCTACAATTTCCTCTTCAGTAGTTTCCTCTTCCTGGGCAAATAATGCAGCCGGAACCATCAGAATAATTGATAGGGTAAGAGATAGAATGATAAAAAATACTGGCAGTTTTCTTTTTATGATTTCCACTTATACATCTCCTTTTCTAAATTTATTCAAAGATTTTTTAAAATGTTAAAAAGCATTAATATGATTCCATTCCGTAGCTAAATGGCATTAGATAGAAATTCTAATAAGTTTGGTACTAGATGTCAATATGGAAATGAGGGGTGGTAGGGCCAAATAAAAATGTCACATATAAAATTAGTAGAGGGTATGGTATTTTTGATTTTATAGAGAGGTCGTTATATATTATTTTTAAAGAATTGATAGAAATATTTAGTACAGAACTCGGCTTATAGACTAACTCCAACTATTTTTTAGCCTTTCAGCCTGCTAAATAAGAAGTAATCCCTTAGTCTGCCCTTAAGTTTTACCACTACATGGGCTTAAATTGTACATTTTCAATTATACAAGTTATCCACATTATTTCAATTTATTTTTCTAATCAGTACAATAATTTTTAAGGATAAAGTAAATATTTTTGGAAATTAATATTAGGTTAGGACCGGACAATTGCAGATATTTTATTAATTATGCGAGAGGATAGTAGTATAATGTATTAGAATCAAGTGTTTTAAATAAAATTATCCATAATCTGAGAGTGAAGGTTTCTACAAAATATAATTTTTAGAGGTAAGAACTTGAAAAACCAAAATTTATATAACGATTTAAAAGTTTTAACCAAAAAGTATTATACATTAAAAAGGGGAAATACAAATATTGATGAGTTCTTCAAAATCTTCGAAAGCTCTGTGGAATATAAAAGAGTTATAAAAATTAT
>JAUWQC010000017.1 GCA_030611285.1 bacterium
TTAAAAAAAAATAAATAAATTTAACAGCTACCCAAAATATAATAAACGTATTATAATATAAACATACTATATCATAATCTAATTATAAATTTTTATAAAAGTACAATATCAATACACATTGATATAATATATTTTGTATGTAAGTATGTAATATAAATCTTTATATTATAAATGTCAATAGAAATTTTTAAAAAATTTTAATAGTATTAATTAATATATTTCCAATACATATTTTAATAAAATGTCTTACTTGGCTCCATATAGTAGGATTTTTGAAATTGATATTAAAATATAGGTCTAACAGTCAAAATCAGTTTCTATTCTTGACCATCTTCTTCCATTATATCAATAGATACTTCTTTTAGTTGTTCATCTGTCACACTTGAAGGTGAGTCAGTTAGCATACATACTGCCGATTGTGTTTTTGGAAAAGCTATTACCTCTCTGATGCTTTTAACTTTCGCCATTAACATAATCAGCCTATCCATTCCAATAGCTATGCCACCATGAGGCGGAGCGCCATATTCCAGCGCTCTAGTAAAAAAACCAAAATTTTCTCTAATTTTTTTTTCATCCAACTTTAGTATTTTAAATATCTTTTTTTGTAAATTCACATCATTAATCCTGATAGAACCACCTCCTATCTCTACCCCATTCAGCACTATATCATAAGCCATAGAATTAACCTTTAAAGGTTCACTGTCAAGGTAACCGGCTGTATTTTCATCTGGTTTGGTGAATGGATGATGCACCGGGGTGATTCTTTTCTCTTTCTCATCCCATTCAAATAATGGAAAATCATATACCCATACAAAATTGAATTCATCTGCTCTTATTAGTTTTAATTTACGAGCCAGATGTTTTCTTATCATACCGAGCGTCTGGCATGCAGTTATAAATTTATCAGCAACAATGAGCAGCAGATTTTTTTCTTTTAAGCTTAAAGCTTTAATTAAACCTTCCTTTTCTGTATCAGATAAAAACTTGGATATTGGAGATTGTAAATTCATATTTTCATCAATTTTAATCCATACCAGTCCACCGGCGCCAAACTTCCTTGCCGTCTCAACAAGATGGCCGAGCTCTTTTCTGGTAAAATCTAAATAGTCATTGACTACAATACTTTTTACGGCCCCATTATTTTTTAATACATCTTTGAAAATTTTAATTTCGCTATTTCTAAATAAGCCTGAAATATCTTTTATAGGAAGGCCGAATCTCAAATCAGGTTTATCTGTACCGTACGTTTCCATACTATCTTTCCACCTTATCCGCTTAAAAGGCAGCTTTACTTCTTTATTTAACACCTCTTTAAAGATATGAGAAAATAGACCTTCCATTATTTCCATCACATCATCTGCCTCTACAAAAGTCATTTCCATATCTATCTGCGTAAACTCTGGCTGTCTGTCTGCTCTTAAATCTTCATCTCTAAAACATCTTGCAATCTGATAGCACCTATCAAATCCGGAAAACATTAAGATCTGTTTAAAAAGCTGCGGCGATTGTGGAAGAGCGTAAAATTTACCCGGGTTCATTCTTGAAGGAACCAGAAAATCTCTTGCACCCTCCGGAGTACTTTTTGCCATTATGGGAGTCTCTATCTCCAAAAAACCTTTGGAGTTAAAATATTTTCTGGTAGCGTCTGTTACATTATGCCTTAACCTGATATTTTCCTGCATTTGCCTGGTCCTTAAATCAATATATCTGTATTTTAACCTTGTATTCTCTTCTACTTTACTTCTATCTTCAAGCAAAAAAGGAGGAGTTTTAGCCTTGCTAAAAATTTTAATATCTTTTACCACTATTTCTACTTCACCGCTGGGAATTGAGGGATTAATTGTATCTTTTGACCTATTAGTGACTTTTCCGCTTATTTTAATAACATATTCACTACGGACATCTTTGGCTGTAGTATAAGGATTTTTATTTATACCGGGATTAAAAACTAATTGGACAACACCGGAAAAATCCCTCAGGTCCAAAAAAATTAACTTTCCATGATCTCTTCTCCTGCCGACCCATCCGCTTAAAGTAACTTCTTTTCCCGCAAATTCTTTATTTATCTCTCCGCATAAATTAGTCCTCATTCTGGTTTTATAAACAGAATTAACCATAATAATTTGCTCCTATAATTTCCATGATCTTATCCTTTTGATTTTTCCAGTCAACTTTGTATTGCTTGAACTTTTTAATATCTTTTATGGTCAGGCTCTCACTATTTAATTCATCTTCACCAATTATAATAATAAAATCATAATTATTATCTCTAGCCCATTTTATCTCTTTTTTCAAGTTCTTATTACTAAAATTAATATCGCAGGTCACTTCCATTTCTCTGAGATACTTTAGAATATCCAGAGAATAATTCTGACAATTTTTATTCATGGTTATTAAATAAACTCTGGATTTTCTGGCAAGCTTTCCAATCTTTAAATTTAATTGTTTCATAAGCATCATTGTCCTATCAATTCCTACCGCAAAGCCTACGGCAGGAATTTCCGGACCACCCATTTGATTTATTAAATTATCATACCTTCCTCCACCACCCAGGGCATTCTGCTCGCTGTGCAGGTCCTCGGATATTATTTCAAATATGGTTTTAGTATAATAATCAAAACCTCTTACCAGGTTTTTATCTACTCTGTACTTTATTTTAAGGATTTTCAGGCACTCCAAAACTTCTTTAAAATTTCTCTCACACTCAGAACATAAATAAGAAGATACCCCTGGCGAACTGGCTAAAATACTCCTGCAGCTATTTTTTTTACAGTCAAAAACCCTTAAGGGATTCTTTTCAAACCTATTCTGGCAATCATTACACAATTTTCCCAGTTCAGGCTTCATATATTTTTTAAATTCCGCAAGAAATTTTTCCCTGCACCTGCTGCACCCCATACCGTTTACAAGAAGTATTAATTTTTTAAATCCCAATTTTATAAAAAATGAATTTAAAATCCAGATAACTTCAGCATCTATAACTGGATTATTCGTACCAATAGACTCTATTCCCAGCTGCCAGAATTCCCTCATTCTTCCCTTCTGCGGTCTTTCGTATCTAAACATATTACCAATATAAAACAATTTAAGTGGCATATTTTCAGAGTATATCTTATTCTCAATAACAGCTCTTACAATTGGCGCAGTGCCCTCAGGCCGCAGTGTCAATGATCTTCCTTTCTTATCCATGAAAGTATACATTTCCTTTTGTACTATATCAGTACCTTCGCCAATACTTCTACTGAAAACCTGAGTATATTCAAATGCAGGGGTTATTATTTCGCTGTAATTAAATATTTCAAATATTTTTCTGGCAGTATTTATAATGAAATTTCTGTAATCTATATCTTCACCATAAATATCACTTGTACCCCTGGGGGAACTTATTTTCAAAGTAAACCACCTTTTTCCTTCCCACTGCTTTCTTTCAAAAAATACTCCTTCAGATAATAGTTTGACTCCAGTTCATATTCAAGATTGCTGGCCGGTCTTTACTTTCTAGGTAATACTCTAAAAGCGTCATAAACTGAATCTATCTGTCTTATATTGTTAATAACATCTTTTAGAATATATTTATTGCTAATTTCTATTAAAAATCTAAATTTAACATGACCGCTTTTATCAATTCTTAAAGTATGGGCTCTAAGTATATTCAAGTCATACTCACTTATTGCATTAGTAATATCTCTCAGAAGCTTAGTTCTGTCCAGAGCTTCAATCTGTATTTCAGCATTAAATTTACAAGGAGCCTTTTTATCCCAGACCACTTCAATAAATCTTTGCTTTTCAGAACTCATTAAAGTGTTAACATTATTACAGTCATTCCTATGAACTGAAATTCCTTTACCTCTGGTAATATAACCCACAATATTATCTCCGGGAACCGGATTACAGCACCTGGCAATAGTTACCAGCACTTCTTCCATACCACTGACTTTAATGCCGCTGCTTACTTTTTCCTCAGCTTCTTTTCTATGTATGTCTTCAATAGTTAGCTCTTTTTCAGGCTTTGTCTGGCTCAATTTTTTTACTATTTTGGTAAAAACCTGATGCGCCGACACCTTATGTGAACCAATACCTCTAAACAGGGTGTCCACTTTCCTAAAATTTATCTCTTTTGCCACTTCTTCAAAAATTTCTGTGGGCACGCTTTTAAAAGAAAGGCCGTTTTTCCTTAAAATTTTTAACATTATATCTCTACCTTCATTATATGTTTCCTGTCTCTGCTCTTTACTGAACCATTGTTTTATCTTATTGCGCGCTCTTGAAGTTTTAACCACATTAAGCCAGTCTCTACTGGGCCCCTTTTTGGTTTTTGAAACTATTATTTCTACAATATCACCATTTTTCAGGACGGTCTCAATGGGAATCATATTTCCATTTATTTTTGCACCTATGGCATTATGTCCCACATCAGAGTGTATCTGATACGCAAAATCAATAGTAGTAGCACCTCTGGGTAGATTTACTACTTTTCCTTTTGGAGTAAATACAAATACTTCTTCTTCAAATAAATCCAGTTTCAGTGATTCCATATAATCCCGGGGGTCCTTTAATTCTTTTTGCCAGTCCAGTATTTGTCTTATCCATGCTACTCTTTTATCGAATCCGCTGAGCTTTTTAACCCTGCCTTCCTTATATCTATAGTGCGCAGCAATACCATATTCTGCAAATTTGTGCATCTCAAATGTTCTTATCTGTATTTCCAGAGGCTTACCATTTATTCCAATGACTGTGGTATGAAGGGATTGATACATATTAAATTTGGGATTGGCTATAAAGTCTTTGAACCTTGCCGGTACAGGCTTCCACAATGAATGTATTATTCCAAGGACAGCATAACAGCTTTTTACACCATCTACTATAATTCTAATTGCAATTATGTCATATATGTCTTCAAATTTTCTATTTTGCTTTGTAATTTTATTATAAACACTATAATAAGTTTTAATTCTCCCGCTTATATCAGCTGATATTTTTACTTCCTTTAATTTTTTATTAACTATTTTTATAACTTCATCAACTAATGATTTTCTTTCTTTCAGTTTTTCATTGAACATATCCTTTATTTTCACGTACTCTTTGGGATGCAGATATTTAAAACTTAAATTTTCCAGCTCTGACTTTATTTGATATATTCCCAATCTGTGTGCAATAGGAGCATAAACTTCCAGAGTTTCTATTGAATTTATATGTCTTTTTTCCTCATTTAGGGAAGATAGGGTCCGCATATTATGAAGCCTGTCAGCAAGCTTTACTAGTATTATTCTCACATCTTCAGACATTGCAATTATCATTTTTCTTATATTGCTTACCTGCTGCTCTTCTTTGCTGCTAAAAACTATTTTATCTAATTTTGTAACTCCATTTATAATATTGGCAGTCTTTTGCCCGAATTCTTTTTTAGCCATTTCCAGACTATAATCCGTATCTTCTATT
This sequence comes from bacterium, assembly GCA_030611285.1. Lineage (GTDB taxonomy): Bacteria > Actinomycetota > Humimicrobiia > Humimicrobiales > Humimicrobiaceae > Hydromicrobium. Next base: position 5,440 of record JAUWQC010000017.1, read on the forward strand.
ACATCATGTAAAATTGCTGATATAATAGATGTCTGATCAAGCTCAATATCCGCCAGTATTCCGGCTACTTCAAGCGGATGGACTATAAAAGGCTCACCAGATTTTCTATACTGGTTTTGATGATATTCCTTTGAAACCAGATAAGCCTTATGGAGTAATTGAAGGTCTACATCAGGATTGTAGGCTTTAATTTTTTTTACTAACTTATTATATATAAGATCAGTATTTATATTCTTAATTTTACTACTCAGTTTTAAACTCATCTTTCTTCATTTTTAATTGAAAAATTATTATTATTATTATAGAACATTTTTGGTTTCTGTGACATCCTCACGGCAATAAATTACCGTACATTCCAATATTAGGAAACGGTTCCTGCTGCTTCACAGAGCCAACTTGTCTCTTTTTGAAAGGAAAAACAGCGGTTGGCTTCTCTAAAATAAGTCTAATATCACCAGTTGTATGGTCTTAAAATTACCCCAAATATTTTCTTCAATTTTGTATAATATATTAATTTTATTACCGGTTATTATCTTCTCCTTGGCTCTTTTATCTATTTTAAACATTATAGCATCAAATACCCTGCCGGATTGTTTGAGTTTTAACTTTACATGTCTTTCTTCCATTAAATAATAAAAATCTACAATAGCGCAGTTTCCTGTCGTAAAACTGGGTTCAGGATTACCCGCTCCAAAAGGTTTAAGTAAATTAATTTCGTTTAAAATTTTCTTATTTATATCTCTAAAGTTTAATTCCAGATCATAGGTAATTTTTTTTTGGGTATCTCTGTCCTTAATATTTTTAGCGGCAATTTCTATCATCTTATTATAAAAAGTTTTAAAATTTAAAACATTCATACTTATTCCGCAAGCCCGCCTGTGTCCTCCAAAATTCTCAAATAAATTACCAAGAGAGACCAGATTCCCGTATAAATCAAATTTGTCAGTGCTTCTTCCGGAACCTTTGAGTTTCCCTTCCATTTCTTTGAATAAAATAGCAGGAATATTGAATCTTTTTACAATATCAGAAGCCACTATACCAAGCACTCCCTCATTCCAGTTTTTTGACTTGTCTATAAATATTTTCTTTTCGGCAACAATTTTATCAAAATCATTATTTTCAATTATTTCATTTAATATATCTTTTTGAATATTCTGCCTTTCTTCATTAAAAGAATTAAGGTCATTTATTATTTTATCTAAAACATCTCCTTCTTTACTTAATAGATTAAAACTGATTTCTGCATTTTTTATTCTACCAGCGGCATTCAGTCTGGGAGCTATTATAAATCCTATGTCGTATTCACTTATATTTTTCTTATTCTTTATCACTGCGTTTATCATTTTTTTAAGGCCGGGGTTGACAGTTTTACCTATTATTTTAAGACCTTTTTTAACCATTACTCTGTTTTCATCAACCAGAGGCATTACGTCTGCAATGGTTGCTATTGCAACTAAATCCAGAAGATTGGTCAGGTAGTCTTTTTTAAATTTTTTCTTGTAGTCTTCATCTAATTCCCTCAGGATGCTTATGATAAATTTAAAAGTAACACCGGCGCCGCTCAAATGTTCGAACGGATATACAGAACCTTTAAGCCTGGGGTTAATTATTATATAATTCTCTCGCTCTTCACCAAAATCAACTGACTGGTTATGATGATCGCATGCTACAATATCGGGACCCGGACTACTTTTAGCATATTTTTGAACATCTATATTATTTGTGCCGCAATCTACACAAATTATTAGATTATACTTGTATCCTGCAGAAATTTTTTTAAAAAACTCAAGGCCCAGGTCATAACCTTCATCAAACCTGTTAGGAATATAGGCATCCACATTTAAGCCTAATTTCTTCAGGAAGTTATATATAAGTGAAGCGCTTATAATTCCATCTGCATCATAATCCCCAAATATTAATATATTTTCTCGCTCACGGATTGCTTTTTTCAGCCTTTTGGTTCCCTCATCAATACCAGGCAGTAATTTTGGATCATGGAATTGCTCCAAGGTGGGATTGATGAAAGATACTATTTCTTCTTCAGTAATTATATTTCTATTAGCAAGTATATTTATTAAAGCCGGGCTGTAACCAATTTTCGCTGCCAGTTTTTGGTTAACTTTTTTAGTTATTCTGCACTGCCAATTAGCAGGAAAATTTGTCATAGCTATTTCTTATATTTTGGAAATCTATTATTCCATGCTACTAAAATAGGACTTGCAAAAAATATAGAGGAATATGTTCCGGTTATTATTCCGATAGTAAGCGCTAAAGCAAAATCTTTTAATGCCGCAGTGCCTAATATGAGAAGTAAAATTACCGGAAGTAGTGTGGTAATAGAAGTATTTATTGATCTGGTTAAAGTTATATTTATTGAATCATTTACTACTTTAGAGTAACCCAATTTTCCGGCCTTAGGAGTATTTTCTCTTATCCTGTCAAAAACAACAATGGTATCATTTAATGAATAACCAATTATAGTAAGTATTGCCGCTATGGTTGCGGTATTGATTTCACGTTGCAAAATAGCATATCCCCCAAGGGTCACCAGCACATCATGTACCAGAGCCAAAATTGCTGTAGCGCCAAATCTGAGCTCAAATCTGATCCAGATATATATTAAAATTCCAACAATACTGGCACCAATGGCTATTAAGGCATATTTGGTTATTTGTTTACTAAAACCAGCATCTACAATTCTATCCTGAAGTGGAACTGTAGTTAATAATCCTATTTTCTCATCTAAAGAATTTAAAATTTCTTTTTTTTCCTCGGTACTGATAGGTACTCCTAACTCCCTGGCTCTGGTTCTAATAATAAATCTATTTGATTCGGTTCTTTGAAGTATGGCATTTCCACAACCTATATCATTCATAACACTGCGTACCTCAGCAACATCTACATCCCTTTTAAATTCTACCTCCATCAAAGAGCCGCCAAGAAAATCAATGCCTAAATTAAAGCCACCCTGAATTATAAAACCAGCAATACCGACTGCTATTATCGCTAAAGAGATAATAAACCATATTTTCCTTTTTCCGATAAAGTTAAAATTATAATTTTTGAACTTCAAATACTACTCACTACTCCTTCTTCTAACCCCTAAAAATCCGGGCGCAGCCATCCTGGGAATCCCGGCCATCAGGAATATAATGGACCTGGTAAATAGAAGACTGATTACCATACTTATTACTACACCCAGACTTAAAGTAACTGCAAAGCCTTTTATTGGACCGGTACCGAACCGGTATAATGCAGCTGCAGTAATTAAAGTAGTTACATTAGAATCAACAATAGTTCTTATTGCATTCTTGAATCCGTCGCCAATAGCGATTCTTGGAGATTTAGACTTTATTATTTCTTCTTTTATTCTTTCAAAAATGATAACATTGGCATCCACAGCCATACCTATAGTCAATATAATTCCGGCAATTCCCGGTAGTGTCAGAGCTGCGTCAATTCCAGCAAGGATGCCCCAGAATATTATAATATAGATTATTAGACCTAAAGCCGAAAAAATCCCCAATCCTCTATAATAAAAAAACATAAATATTATAATTAGAATAAATCCAATTATCCCTGCATATAAACCCCTGGTTAAAGAATCCATTCCCAGAGTAGGCCCTACAGTAACGCTTTCTTCTATATGCAAATTTACAGGCAATGCTCCGGTCTGCAGAACAAGTTCCACATTTTTTGCTTCTTCAATGCTGCCTATACCTGTAATTTCCGCTTCCCCATCCGGGATTGAAACCTTTATATATGGAGCAGATTTAATTTCTTCATCCAGCACTATGGCCAGATTCCGGCCAATGTTTTCTGAAGTAATCTTAGCAAATGTATCAATCCCCTCACCTTTAAAGCTTAATGCAACTCTTATCTCCCCGTATGTGTCGTAACCGGCTATTGCTTTTGCCAGTTTATCCCCGGTTAGAAGTGCCGGCCCGACCAATGTTGCGGCATCATTTCTGGAATCAACTAATATTTCTCCTACTTCACTTTCGTCTTCACCGCTTACCAGCAGAAGTTCCCTGGTTTCAGGATCATATATTATTTTTCCTATAATTTTTTCCGGGTCAATATTAATATCAGTATTTATTTTAGAACTATCCTCTGTATCACTATTTTCTTCATCAGCCCCTACTAAATCAGGCCTGACCAGTATCAATTCTCCAGTTTCAGGATCCGTTACCAATTCAGCAATTATATTTACCGTTCCTGAATTAATTAATGTATTAATATCCTCAATTAGAATCACCCTATCAGCCTCAGGATTGATTATTAATTGACCTTTGTTAGGGTCACTTTTTTTAGGGTCAAATTTTACGATATCCCAACTCTGGCCTTTTATGGATATAAACGTTCCTTCAACCAGTCTGAATTCAAGCTGGGCAGTTTTCCCTATTACTTCTTTTGCAGTGTCGGGGTCCTTTACGCCGGGAAGCTGTATCACGATATTGTTTGATAAATCTTTAGTAACTAACGGCTCTGAAATACCAAGTCTGTCTATCCTGTCCCTTATAATACCAATAGCAACTTCCAGTTTTTCGGAGGTTACTTCTTCTCCTTCTCTTTCTGTGGGCTTTAAAATAATCTGGGTACCGCCTTTAAGGTCGAGCCCCAGATTTATAGACTCTTTAAGGAGTCCCAGATTTATGGGTTCTTTAAGGAGTCCCAGTTTTATGGGTTCAGTAAGTATATAATAAAGACTTACACTTATTATTGCTATAAATATTGCAATAATAGTTATATGAACTTTTTTATTTCTCATATTTTTTATTGAGTTACTTTCCTGGAAACAGCGCTCTTATTTATTTTTACATCAACACCGCTGGCAATAGTTACTATAATTGCATCTTCTCTGATATCTTTAATCCGTCCATGAAAACCACCAAGGGTAACTACTTCATCGCCTCTTTGCAAGCTGGACACCAGTTCCTGAGCTTTTTTAGTTCTCATCCTTTGCGGTCTTATAAGTAGAAAATATAACGCTGCTACCATAATCGCTATCCAGATCCATGATCCGTAGCTTGCAAATATATCAGCAAAACTACCAAGCCCCTCAGCCTGCGCTCCTTCTGTCGTTCCTCCTTCTTCTGTTGTTGTTATTGGAAGACAGGCAACTGCCGAAAACCCTATACTTATTACCAATATACTGATAATTAAAATACTTATGATCCTTTTAGATAATCTCATATTCACCCCCTTAAAAATTTTTTAAAAATCAAATATAACTATTATTAACTTTTTTAAAAATTTTGCAAACAAATAATTTATTTTTATACTTCGCAATCCCCTTTATATTTATTTACAAAATCTAATCTGAAACTTTCAAAATCTCCTGATATTATGGCATCTCTGGATTGCTTGACTAAATTAAAAATAAAATACAGATTATGAATTGTAAGAAGTACACTTGATAGTATTTCTTTGCTTTTAAACAAATGTTTAATATATGATCTGGTATAATTTCTGCAAGTATAGCAATTGCATTTTTCATCCAGTGGATTGAAATCACAAGTATATTTTCTATTTTTTATATTTATCCTTCCTCCAGAGGTAAAAGCGCTGCCATTTCTGGAAATTCTGGTAGGCATTGCGCAATCAAACATATCTACTCCACTGCCTATAGCTTCCACTATTCCTACCGGATCACCCAATCCCATAAAATATAGCGGTTTCTTATTATCCAGAAATTCAACAGTATAGTTTAAAATATCAAGGGTTTGAGCTCTTTTTTCACCTACACTTAATCCACCAATTGCTATGCCGTCAAAGTCCATCCCGGATATGAATTGGGCACAAAATTTTCTTAAGTTCTTTATAAATCCTCCCTGAACTATACCAAATATCCTTGCCTTTTCATCAAAATCAATTCTATTTTTTACCTTTAAAGAGACCTCCGCCCACTTAAGAGTTCTTTTAGCCGCATTAAGAGTATAGTTATAATCTTCATTAAAAGGAATGCATTCATCAAGAACCATAATAATATCCGAGCCTATCTGATACTGCATTTTTATTACATCTTCAGGAGTAAAAAAATGACTTGACCCATCTATGATTGATTTGAATTCCACCCCATTATTAGCAATTTTTCTTATTTTACTAAGGCTGAATACCTGAAATCCCCCACTGTCAGTCAAAATAGTCCTGGTCCAGTTCATAAATCTGTGGAGTCCGCCAGCTTTTTTAATTACCTTAATTCCTGGCTGAAGATAAAGATGATACAGGTTGCCAAGTATGATTCCACATCCTGCATCATAAAGCTGCTCATTGGTAACTGCTTTAACCGTTGCTTTGGTGCCCACGGGCATAAATACCGGCGTCATGATGGTTCCTCTTTTTGTAGTCATTATCCCTGCCCTGGCAGATGACCTGTTATCTTTTTTAAAAACTTTAAAAAAAGCCATAACTTTTTTGTTTACAATCATTACCTATTAATTAAAATATCACTTTACTGTTTAAAATAGTTAAGTGTCACCTTTTAGAGATTTTATCAGGATTTATTGTTTTTTTAAATTTAGCAGACAAACTTTATCTATTT
>JAUWQC010000217.1 GCA_030611285.1 bacterium
GAGATGTTTGGAAAAGTGAGAGAGATTCCCCAGAATGAGAAAACCCCGTTTTATCCGCGCAGTCCTTATGGAGTGGCAAAGGTTTACGGTCATTATATGACTGTAAATTATAGGGAGAGTTATGATATGTTTGCCTGCAGCGGCATACTTTTTAACCATGAATCCCCCAGACGGGGTCTGGAATTTGTTACTAAAAAAGTGACTTATGGTGCAGCTAAAATAAAATTGGGGTTAGCTGATAGTCTCTATCTGGGAAATTTAGATGCAAAAAGGGATTGGGGATATGCAGAAGATTATATTGAAGCAATGTGGTTGATGCTTCAACAGAATACCCCGGAAGATTATGTTATAAGTACAGGAGAGACACACTCAGTAAAGGAGTGGGTCGAGGCTTCTTTCAAGTGCCTGGATCTTGACTGGGGGAAGTATGTAAAAATTGATAAAAGGTTTATCCGGCCGGTTGATGTAGATCTTCTGGTGGGAGATTCCTCCAAAGCTGAAAAAAAGCTGGGGTGGAAAACAAAGGTTGGTTTTGACGAGTTAGTAAAAATTATGGTTGAATATGATTATAATTATTTAAAAAAACAAATGTAATAATTGGTTACCTTAAGGAAGTTATACTTAATGGAAAAAACAATGATAAAATTCGGAACTGATGGCTGGAGAGATATAATAGCTGACCAGTTCACTTTCGAAAAAGTAAAAGCCGTTTCACAGGGGGTGAGCAATTACCTTAAGAAAAAAGTAGGAGACAGCAGGGAACCACGTGTGGTATTAGGATATGATACCAGATTTCTTTCCGAGAGGTTCGCTCAAGCAGCTGCAGAAATCTTTAGGCTGAACCATATTGAGGTCTACTTTTCTGATAGGATTATTCCAACACCTATTCTTTCTTATGCTGTGCTTGAAAGGAAAGCTGACCTGGGGATTATGATTACTGCGAGTCATAACCCTTATTACTACAATGGTTATAAAATTAAAGGCCCTTTTGGCGGCTCGGCTGATATGGACATAATAATGAAGATTGAAGATGAAATCAGTGAAGTATTTAAAAATACTGCAAATTACAGGGATTTTTTATATTCCAAGAGCAGTAACGGCAACAATATTAAAAAAGTCGATTTTATATCCGGCTACCGGAAAAATATTCTCGGTCGGGTAAATAGGGATGTTATAAAAGGTTTTGACTTTGGGCTGCTGCTGGAGCCAATGTATGGAGCAGCACGGGGTATATATAGAAGCATTATCGAAACATTCAATCCTAAAAATCTTACGGAAATACATTCAGTTCTAAATCCGGCTTTTGGAGGTATAAACCCCGAGCCTATTGGAGATAATCTTGCTGAAGCTGAAAGTATCCTTAAGGATAAAAAATGTAAATTGGCTATTTGTCTGGACGGCGACGGGGATAGAATTGCCCTCCTGGGAGAGAACGGGAATTATATTAGCTCACATCATATTTACGCTATAGTTTTATGGTATTTAGCCACCAGGAAGAAAATGAAAGGTAAAGTGGTGAAGTCAGTAAATCTTTCCTCTATAGTGGATAAAATATGTTCAAAATATAATCTGGAGCTTATCACCACTCCGGTAGGGTTCAAATACATAGCCGAAGAAATTTTAAAAGGTGGGGTTATTATAGGCGGTGAAGAAAGTGGAGGCTTGTGGGCAGGGGGAAAACCCCCTGAAAGAGATGGAATGCTCATAGGCTTAAAACTTTTAGAAATAATATGCAGCACAGGTATGGCCGTAAACCAGATATTAGAAGAGATTTATAATGAATTTGGATATTTTGTATTTAACCGCATTGATTATGAAATTGATTTTCGCCAGAAGGAAAGTTTAAAAGCTCTTCTTGAAAAAGGTATCCCTGATGTTTTAAAGAAAGCTGGCGTCAGAAAGGTCATTAGCATAGACGGATATAAATATATTATTGGAGATGGAAGCTGGGTTATGATAAGACCATCCGGAACAGAAGCAGTTGTAAGAATATATACAGAAGGTGAAAACGACAGAAAGGTAAAATATCTCCAGGAACTGGGAAAGAAAGTGGTAAGCAGTGTTTTTTGAGAAGTAAAGATGCTGCCGGAAAAATTAACATTTAAAGAAGATTAAGGAGATGCCTCGTATGAATATTTTAGATGATCCGGCCAGAATAAAAGAAATTGATAAGGAAGGTATGCTGGAAGTTGAAGAAAATTTTTACTTGCAGCTGGTGGAAGCAAAAAAAATTGTCCAGAAAACTGATTTAGAAAAAATAAGGGGAAAAAAGTTTAGCGGGATTGCTTTTTTAGGTATGGGAGGATCAGGTT
>JAUWQC010000263.1 GCA_030611285.1 bacterium
GATTATAAGGTTGGCGATACTGGTAAAGGGGTTTTACAACTCCATATCATGGGGATAGAAGAAGATAAGATTGCTGATCTTAAAAGGGTGGCTAAAGAGGCGGTAAGTTCGAGGACCAATCCCACTAAATTGAAAATGCTGTTAAAGGCTGCTATGGGTGAGCAAGGGGCGCATATTGATTTAAGGATGGTTAAAAAAGGAGATAAATATTTTGAGGGTGGGGAAATAATGATTGGAAATCTTACCGGACTTGGTAAACTAAAGAAATTAGAAACTGGAGGTAAGTTAAGATTTGGTTGGAAAATCCCTCGAAAAGAAGAACCGGAAGCGGAAACTGTCAGGGGTCCTGTTTCTTGGATGAATGTTGGCAGAGGTAAAGTCGATATATTTGCTCCGGGGACTGTGGGGGCTACTACTAATAAATACGGGGCTATGTTAATTCTTGATGATTTTGATTTTAAAGCAATTGAGCCCCAGGATAAACACGCTAAAAAATTCGAGTTTAAAGGGATTAAAATAATACCTGAAGGAACTTATCTTATGGCCTATGTACCGGTAACCGCTGCCGGTGAAAAAGGAGAAAGGGTCTGGATGATATCTAAGCTAAAAGAAGAGGCTAAAAAGTTTAAAAAGTATATGCCTATATTTGATATATCTAAAAAGGAAGATGAGCATATTGTTGCCGGTGTGGTTTATAGTCCCGATGAGATCGATAGCCAGGGCGACACAGCTACCGAGGAAGAAATCAGAATAGCGGCCTATCGCTTTATAGAAGAAGTGCAGAAATTTAAAGTAAACCATATGGGAAAATTTATTAAGGCTAAAATATTGGAATTTTATCTCGCTCCTCAAAATTTAGAGATAGCTGGCCAAAATATAAAAAAAGGTAGTTGGATAATGATACTCCGGATCCTGGATGAGGTCGTCTGGAAGAAAATAAAATCTGGCGAGCTTACTGGCTTTTCCTTAGCTGGGAAAGCTCATGGGGTTCTCGCTTGACAAATTAAAATATATTTGTTAGCATTAATCAGAAAGAAGGGTAAGAGAGGCTCTTACCCTTCTTGATTAAAATTAAATATCGAATTGTAAGTTTGAAGTTAGATTCGCCTGAAGCGGATGCTAAGCTTATCAAGATTACATAATTAATCTTTTAGGCTTTAGCATCCGCTTTTTTTTATGGGAAAAATGCTGAAGCCTAAAACGGGGTGATGAAAAAATGAAGTTATTAAGGCGCTTGGAGGATATAGACCCCAGCGAGGTAACCCTTTGCGGTTTACCGGCTACTCGAAAGAAATTCCTATTTTTTAAGAATAGTATGCAGAGATTACTTGATACCTTCGAAGGTATGCAAGGTGATTCTGATACCCAAAAAATAAATATAAAGAAGGTGAACATAATGGATCCTGAATTAAAGAAATTATTGGATTCCTACTTTGGTGAGGAAGTTAGTTTCGATACCGAAGAGTTTGAGAAAGCTAAGCTTTCTGACAAAGCACTAAATGCCCTAAAAGGAGCATTAAATTTAGTAAATAAGTATAAGGCTGATTTTCCAGATGACTTAAAGAAAGCAGTTGGAGTTTTAGCTAAGTATTCAAGTTATGGGTATGGCTATCCAGCTGAAAAAAACGAAGATAAGAAAAATGAAGATAAGGAAAACGAA
>JAUWQC010000063.1 GCA_030611285.1 bacterium
GAAATAAAATATATATAATGTTATTTGATTATTTTATATTAAATATAAGAGGTTAATATGACATCATTAGAAATAGCAGGTCTGGTTGCAATAATTTTAATTTCCGCTTTTGCAATAGTAGCAATAATCATTGCTATACCATTATTTAAATTAATAAATAAGATTAAATATATGGCGGGAAAGCTAAATGAGAGCCTGGTTCCCATTGTCGAGAAACTAAATGACACCATAACTAACCTTAATACAGAGGTCAGCTCAATTGCGGATCTTACGCAGAGCATTAGTTCAATAGTAGAGCAGCTTGAAAAAGTTATAAGGCTCGCCCGGATTCTGTTAACCAGCCCTATAATTAAAATAATAAGTGCTTCAGCGGGGCTTTTTAGCGGTCTTTCAAAAGCTGATGCTGAAGGTAAAAAAAAGGAGGATGAAAAATGAATGTGGAAAAAGAGAAAACAAGTGAAAAAAGTTGCTTTTTGGGTATATTAACGTCATTACTTGTTGGTTTATCTGTAGGTTTTGTAGTTGGAATTTTATTTGCTCCTAAGTCAGGGAAAGAAACAAGAAAAGAAATAAAAGAAAAGAGTGAGGAGGTAATCGAAAAGAGTAAAGAAGGTTTTGATACTTTTGTAGGAAAAACCAGAGAATATGTAGATAAGAGTAAAAGCAAGCTGGCGGAGATAAAAAGCAGGAGTGAAGAATTTATCGAAAAAGGCAAGGAAAAAATTACAGATATATCCGGGGTTTTAAGTTCTAAAGCCGGAAAAGCCAAAAAGAAAATAGAAAAAGTGGTTGAAAAGGGAAAAGATACTGCAAAAAAAGTTAAAGAAGACCTGTCATAGGCTGTCATAGATAGGAAACCGGATTATATTGATTGAAGATAGACTTACCAAAGAGATTCTAAATACCTTACTTAGAAGTGGTGCTGATTTTTCAGAAATTTTTATACAAAGAAGAGTTTCCAATAATTTACGGTTGGAAGATAGCAAAATTGAAAACTCAAGCAGTGGTTATGAACTAGGCTGTGGACTTAGATTGTGGGTCGGTGACAGTACTTTTTATGCTTATGTAGATTCGCTTGAGAAGAATAAATTACTTAATGCGGCAAAAGTTTTAAGCTCGTCAATAAATGGAAGTAGCTCCCTTAAGGTTTTAAATCTTACAGAAACTAAAAGTTCTTACAGTACAAGTGTAAAAAAATTCCCCGGCAAGATTCATCCCGGAAGTAAGAAAAATATACTTGAGTCGGTTGATAAAAGTTCAAGAGATTTCAGCTCCACCATCATCCAGGTTACATCGACTCTTTCTGATACCCGGGAGGAAATATATATTGCAAATTCTTATGGCGCCTTTTCATTTGAAAAAATGGTAAAAACTTTTCTGGCAGTAAATGTGGTAGCCAGAAAGGGAAAGGATATAAGGACAGGTTATAAATCACTGGCAAGAGCAAGCGGTTATGAAACCTTTGATTTTAAAAATCCTAAAAGCCTGGCGCGGGAAGCTTCTAAAATTGCAGTTAAAATGCTTGATGCTGTAAACGCGCCTGCAGGTGAGCTTCCAGTGGTGATAGGGCCGGCATTCGGTGGGGTTATTTTTCATGAAGCTTGCGGTCACGGTCTGGAAGCTGATGCCATACTGAAAGGTGCTTCAGTGTTCAAGGATAAGATAGGAAAAAAGATTGCCACCAGTATGATAACTGCGATTGATGATTCTACACTTGAATACCATTGGGGTTCATATAAATTTGATGGTGAAGGTTACCCTTCTTCAAAGACGGTGCTGATAAAAGACGGAATTCTGCAAAGTTATATTTATGACCTACGGACATCAAAAAAACTGGGAGCAAAACAAACCGGTAACGGCAGGAGGCAGTCTTTTAGACATGTTCCTGTTCCAAGAATGAGCAATACCTATATAGAAAGTAGAGATGAAGACAGCGGTTCAATTATAAAATCGGTAAATAAAGGCATATATGCCAGGGAATTTGCTGGTGGTCAGGTCGATCCGGCAACAGGAGATTTTGTATTCGGAATAAGCGAGGGTTACCTTATAGAGAATGGTAAAATTAGTTTTCCCATAAAGGATGCAACTCTTATTGGGAATGGTCCGGATATACTAAAAAAGATTGAAGTGGTGGCAAGAGATTTAGATTTTGCCCCCGGCTTTTGTGGAAAAAGCGGCCAGTTAATTTCAAATGAGGTAGGCCAGCCAACCATAAAGGTAAGTAAAATTACTGTAGGAGGCACAGAAAATTAGAATGCAAGATGATAAGAGATATAAAGTTAGAGATAACCAGTTAATAAATATATGCAAGAATACGGCTTCCAGAATAAATAAACATGCAGTAGATGAATTTGAGATTTTTACTGCAAGCTCTGTGGAAAATGAAATAGAAATTTTTAAAGGAAAAGTAGAAACACTATCATTTTCAGATTCAATTGGCATAGGTATTAGAATTTTTAAGGATAAATCAATAGGATATGCATATACAACTGTACTTGATGAAAGCAGTATTGAGGACTGTATCTGTAAGGCTGTATCCAACTGTAAGATTACCGGAAGAGAAGATTATAATTATCTGCCCGGGGAAGAGGAATCCACATTTAAACAGAAACTTATAGGCGATAAGTCATTATTCAAGGAGGATTTCCTGAACTATAATATAGAAAGCAAGGTTGCGCTTGCAAAGAGATTGGAAACTTTAACAAAAAGTAAAGATGCTAGAATTGTTGACATTAATAATGTTATGTATGATGACAGTATTTATGAAACAGCAATTCTAAATTCAGCCGGATTTTGTGATAAGTATAAGACAACTACATGCTTGATTTATGTAAGTGCAATTTCCAAACAAGGTGAGGATACTTCGACAGGTGATTTTTTTGGATGCGGCAGAACTCTAGGTGATCTTGATCTGGAAGAAGTTGCAGAAAAAGCAGCTGGCCGGTCTGTTTCAATCCTGGGCGGGAAGAAAATCAAATCACAGAGAGTCGACCTTCTTCTGGACCCAATTGTTTCAGCGCAATTCTTAGGTGTTATTGCCGGAACTCTGACCGCAGATTCTGTACAGAAAAGAAAATCACTTTTTGAAGGTAAAATCGGGCAGAAAATATTCTCTATTGATGTAGATATATTTGACGATGGGACAATACCTGATGGGCTTTCTTCGAAGCCATTTGACGGGGAAGGAGTCATCAAGGGTAAAACCTGTGTATTTAAAGATGGGTACTTGAAGACTTATCTTTATAATACCTATACTGCAAGAAAGGATAAAACCCTGTCAACAGGTAATGCAGTAAGAGCTTCCTACCGTTCGACACCAGAAGTAGGCATTTCAAACTTTTATCTGGAGCCGTCAGATATAGATTTTAACCAGCTTCTGGGTGATATTGACAGGGGATTTTATGTTATAGATATAATAGGTCTTCATTCGGGTGCCAATCCTATATCAGGACAGGTGAGCGTGGGAGCGAAAGGAATATGGATAGAAAATGGGAATTTAAGCTATCCAATAAAAGAAGTAACTATTGCTACAGATATTTTAAGTTTCTGTAGTAGCATTAAAAAGGTTGGAAATGACTTAAGATTTATCCCTTCGGGTGGATATATAGGCAGCCCTTCGCTTCTGGTAAGAGATATAATGGTTGGGGGTAATTAAAATATTTGGTGATGTAAAAGTTTACAATAATATTGCTTAATTATTTAAGAAAATTTAGGTACGCTGTGTTTAGACAAACAACTTTATTTATTTCACTAATTTACCATCATAATCTTTATTTTCTAAATATATACTAATAACAAAATTTATGATTTCCTTTGCATATCCAATTGCTTCATCTACATCTTCAATTTCTGGCTCAAAATAATCTCCTGGATATCTAAAAACTGTAGCATATGGTGTGAGTGTTTCTGCTGAATCATACCATTTTTCAAAACCTCTTTCGATTTTTGCACACTTGCTAACCAGGTAAACAATACTATGAACCTTCTCAAATTGAATATCTTTATATACTAAAAATGATTTTAATATTTTCTCTACAGATTGCTGGCAATGATACACTGCTGTATCTAAATATTTCTCATCTCCATCTATTAATTTCTTTGCCGAATTATAGTCACTAATTGCTCTTTTTATCCTTCCTTCCCATTCAACTCTTTTTTCTTTATCCATATAGCTTTATTCCCTTTTTCAAAATCGTTGATATTAATGAAGTATTAACTTTCTTTGCTCTTTCTACTTCACCTTCTGTAAATACTAAAATCTCAACCGGAAAATCTATATCTCTTATCTTAGAATACCCTCTCCTGCTTCTCTTATACTGAGGCTGTTCTGATTCTGGAACAATTATAGCAACATCTAAATCACTATCTTTGGTAGGATTACCATAAGCATAGGAACCAAACATATATACCATATTAGAATTATATTCCTTACTTAGTCTATTAAATATAATTTTTTTTATTTTCTCTAATTTATATTTATTCATATTGTCACATTTCTGTCTTATTCATTACTTTACTCATAAGTTCTAATATTTATAAAAATATCCATACACATTTAGCTTCTTTAATTTAGCTTCTCTAAATACCAATATAATTTTAGCATAAATACTATCAATTCATAAATCAAATTCCTAACAAAATTTTGCTTTCTTTCTTCAGATAATTATATGTGATTTTATGTTTAATTTTCTATACTGCTACTTTCTTAGAAAAAACATCTACTGGAATTGGGACTGTTTTATCCCACTTTTCTTTTTTCTGGATTCTCTGTTCAATCTCTTTCTTAGTTCATCTGCATTGAAATATTTCTGCATATTCCCACCACCTGATGTTTTTATAGCATGCAGTGTTTTATTTTCATAATCATCTATTAAATCTTTAACTTTTTGCTTACCGTCTTTGGTTTTTACTGCTTCCAGTGGAGTTTTATTGCCAAGAGCTGGAATTTTTTGATTTATCCAATCATTATAATATTTATCCCACCAGTCAAGTGCAAATTCTTTTAATGCTTCTTCAGGGATATTATTATCTTCTTCTTTTATAGCTGCATCTTCTGAAATAGGGTTTTTAAGTCTTTCTTCAAGTATACCTTGGTAATCTATATGTTCTGTCCTTATAAATTTAACAGGTATTTTCTTTATTTTAGCTTTCCATTTTTTAAGACGCTCTTTGGAATTTGTCTCAAAACAGAGCTCTTTATCGGTAAGAAAAATTGTACCAAGTATTGTATTTTTTTCATTATGCCATGAAATAATAATCTCTTTTTTATTTTCTTCTCTAATTTCAAAATCTTTTATTTTAATTAGCCTATTTTTAACCCCATCTCTATCTGATAGCTTATAAAATGTTTTTGAAAATACTAATTCTTCTTTATCTGTGGTCATAAATTTTGGCAGTGGCTTATCTACTGTGTTGTAATAAAAATCAAGTACTACCCTATAAATAACTAAGGGGTATAAGTTTAGAAATTTTGAAAATATTTCCTCTCCGGAACCTTTAAGTTTTTTCTTATTGTATTTATAAAGGAGCTCTACGGTTTCTTTAATATATGTTTTTTCTATAGGAGGAAAAATTATCGGAGTTCCTCCTTCTACTATATAGATATCATTATTATAGGGGACAAGTATTCCGCAAAAAATGTCATGCTTTACAGTGCCAGAGCTCATCCCTTTATCCATTATTTTATAAATTTTAGAAGTAAATATATCTTCTATAGTTACTAAAAAATTTTTACAGTTTATCTCCCTTGACTGGAAAAATCCTGCTGTGGAATTATTAAGTGATTTTAAAAAAGAAATCTCAGATGAGTCAAATTTACTGTAATAATTATTTAAGCAGTGTTTCCATAAAAAATCATTAATGTTATCAATGGGATATGCATATAATAAAAATGAGTTAAAAAGATATTGAAGAATTATTGCCTTTTCTTCGCTATAAGAAAAAGGGTCAACATCTCTGTTGTCAAAGATAGGCGAATCTGCTAAAAAGGATACAACTTGAGGTGTTGAAATACCGAGCTCTTCGGTAGCTATATTTAGCATTTTGCCAGCAGCAGAACTCCTTATCTGGAGATATTTTTCATACCTAAAATTTTCTAAATTTACTATTTCATCTTTTAAGTAACAACACTTTTTATATTTCTTACCACTGCCGCAGGGACAGGGATCATTTCTTCCCACCTTTTTGAAAATCACATCATCC
>JAUWQC010000079.1 GCA_030611285.1 bacterium
AGGCATTCTGTACTGCTATCTTTACTTCCGGATATAAAACTTTTATATTCCGAGCAGCAATTTCAATAGGAGAAATATTCCCATCATGACCGTTAAAAATTATTATTTTCTCAAAATCGTGTCTGATCACTGACTCCAACACATCTTCTAATATTCTAATCATGGTATCTGCTTCCAAACTTAAAGTGGGAGAAAAAGAAGCATAATGTCCGCTTACTCCATAAGTAATTGGAGGGAGGACCAAAAGATTGTCTACTTCTTCTGCAACCAATTTGGATAGCTCGTAAGCTACCATAGTATCTGTTCCAATAGGAAGATGATCTCCATGCCTTTCTACGGAACCCACTGGTAAAATAACTTTATCAAATTTTCCAGTTAAATACTTGTGGCCATTAATATAATATAAATCAAAATCCTTCATAAATAATAACCTCCTTTTATTTTTTTGAACCTTTTTAACTATTTACAAAATAATAATTTATATTATTTTGCTCTAGATTCTTTTCCTAAAATACCTCCCGGCCTCCAGAGCATAACTGACACTAAAAGGGCGGCATAGATTAACTCAACCAACCCATAAACTCCTAATGCTTCTTCTGCAGGTTTAAGCAGATAACGCATAGCTATTAATAAAGAAGCTCCTAAAGCTGGCCCAAACAGATTTCTGCTTCCCCCGATAATAGGCATAATAACAATAAAAAAAGTCATTGAAAAAGAAAATTCATAAGGCCGGATAGAACGGGTAAAATGGGCATATAACCCCCCGGCAATTCCGGCAAAAAATGCTCCGCTCACAAAAGCGTACAGTTTATATTTCATTAGATTTATTCCCTGGGATTGAGCCGATACTTCAGATTCTCTAATGGCCAACATGGCTCTGCCTGGAGCAGATTGTAGTATCCTCCAGAGCACAAAAATAGTAATAGCAACCCAAATGTAAACATTCCATAAATTAGAATAATGTGGAATTACCTGTATGCCCGAGGCACCACGTGTAAAAGATTTCATACCCTTAGCCATCGTAGTAACTATAATCATAAAACCTAACGAAGCGACAGCAAGATAATGCCCTCTCAGTCTGAGCACAGGATAACCAACAATCATAGCCACTATAGCAGCTATAACTCCTCCCGTTAAAAGAGCTGGTAAAAAGGGCCATTGGTAATTTGCTCCTCCCAACAATGTTGGCAAAGAAGGTAAATTATATGCTGCCCTAAGAGAAACTTTATAAGTTAATAAAACAGAGGTATAAGCTCCTATAAGCATAAATCCTGTGTGACCGAGTGAGAATAATCCAGTATAGCCATTAGTCAAATTAAGACTGGTAGCAGCTATAATATAAATTCCAATTACAGTAATGATGTGGAGTATATAATTATCTAAAACAAGATTAAAAATTCCCAAAACAACAAATAGAAACCCTAATCCTACTCCAAAAGGTATCCAAATTCCGCTAAAGGTGTTAGGTTTGTTTGAATAGTTCACTTTTATCACATGGACTCCCTTCTACCTAAAATCCCCATAGGTTTGATTAATAAGACTATTATTAACAAAGTAAAAACTATTGCATCTCTATATACGGACCAACCAAGAGGAAGAAAACCAACTGTAAATATTTGAATCAATCCGATAAGAAAACCTCCCAATACCGCACCGGGGATGCTTCCTATACCACCGATCACTACTGCTACAAAAGCTATCACTCCTGGCATAAAACCCATATTATAAGATATCTGCCCATATTTCGCTCCCCACATAAAACCAGTAAGAGCAGCTATCGCTGAAGCCACTACAAAACTCCATGTTATAACCTGATTAACATTTATTCCTACTAGTCCTGCGGTTTCTACGCTCTCAGCAATACCTCTCATGGCTATTCCTATTTTACTCCGTTTTACAAATAAACCAAAACAAATCATGATAACAATAGTAGTAATAATTATAAAAATATCTATCACTCGGAAAGTAATAAAACTATTTATTATTCGATTTAAAAAAGGAGGATTAAAAAAAGCATAAGGCTGAGGGGAAATTAATAATTTTATTGCATTTTCTATAAAGATATAAATCCCGAGTGAAGTTATTAATAAGGAGAGCCCTGGCCCACCTCTTAATTTTCGATACCCAATTGCTTCTGATAGAAATCCAACAAAACCTCCCAAACTTATGGTTAAAATTATAGCTAAAACAAAGGGTAAGTTAAATTTAAAAAGTAAAAAGTAAAAACAGAATGCTCCGATAGTAATTAAAGCTCCATGAGCAAAATTTATTAGCCCTAAAATTCCATAAACCAAAGCCATACCTAAAGCCAATAGAGCATATATACTTCCTAAGACTATACCATTGAAGATTTGTTGATATATATAAGAAGCTCCATACATAACTAAAATTATCCTCCTAACCTAAATAAGCTTTTTTAATATTCTCATCTTTCATAAGTTTTAATGGTTCACCTTGAATAGTAAGTTCTCCTGCTTCTAATACATACATATAATTGGCTATATGCATTGCCATTTTTACGTTCTGTTCGACTAAGACAATGGTAATACCGGTCATTTTTATTGTATTTATAGTTTTGTATACTTCTTTGATAATCAAGGGAGCAAGACCAAGAGAAGGTTCATCTAATAAGAGCAATTTGGGCTTAGATATAATAGCTCGCCCAAAAGACAACATCTGTTGTTCGCCGCCACTCAAAGTACCAGCTATCTGGTTTTCCCGTTCTTTTATAATGGGAAATATTGAATATATCTCCTTTAATCTTTCCTTAAACTCTTTATCATTAGAATGATAGGCTCCTAATCTAAGATTTTCTTTAACACTTAAAGTACTAAATAGCTGCCTTCCTTCTGGAACTAAAGCTATTCCTAAAGGCACTCGCCTATAAGCTGAAAGCTGGGTAATGTCTTTATCTTTATAAAATATTTTACCAACTCGAGGATGAAGGACGCCCGCTAACGCTTTAAGCGTGGTACTTTTACCCGCTCCATTAGCCCCCACTAAGGCAACTATTTGACCTTCTTCTACCTCTAAAGATAAGTTTCTAACTGCCGGTATTATTCCGTAACAAATTTCAATTTTTTCTATTTTAAGTAGCATTGTTTTCTACTCCAAGATATGCCTCTATAACCTTTGGATCATTTATAATTTTATCAGGGGGGCCCTCAGAAATTAAAATTCCATGATCGAGAACCTGTATATATTCCGCTAGTCCCATAATAAATGGAACTCGATGCTCTACAATAACCATAGTCAGGGAAAATTTACTCTGGATATCTTTAATTAAAGAAGAAAGTTTTTCCACTTCAACATTATTCATCCCACAGCAAGGTTCATCTAATAAGAGGAGTTTTGGTTGAGCAACAAGACAACGGGCAATATCAAGCTTACGCTGTAATCCATAAGGTAATGTTGAAGCTTGAATATTTCTGTATTTTTTTAATTCAAACAGTTCCAACATCAAATCTACTAAATCATTCATGCGTTTTTCTTCTTTGATAAACTCCGGTAAGCCAAAAAGAGCGTCAATAAATCTATATTTCAAATGGACATGATAAGAAATATTTAAATTCATTTCCACAGTTAAAGAGCCATAAAGGTGAAGTAATTGAAAAGTTCGGGCTATCCCTGAAGAAGCAATTTGGTCAGGTCTATGTCCGATTATTTCAACATCATTAAATTTTATAGACCCGCTGTTTGGTTTTAACATTCCGGTAATTAAATTAAAAGTTGTGGTCTTTCCTGCGCCATTCGGCCCAATTAATCCAATCACCTTACCTTCAGGTAATTCCAAAGAATAATCCTGAACTGCCCAAAGTCCACCAAATGCCTTACTAAGCCCTTCAATTTTTAAAAGAACAGGCATATTTTATTTCCTCTCAATTAAGAATAAAAAAAATATCCAGGGGAGTGGGATAACTCCCCCAGATATTTATTTTTGACTTTAGTTAATCTGCGATTTTAGGATCTGACATATAAGATGGAGTAAAGCTCTCTAAGGTTTCAAACTTACCATTTTTCACTACCAGTATAGAAACTCCTTTTTGAGGAACTTTGCTTCCTTTGGTATAAGTAATATTTCCGGTTACACCGGGTAAATCTTTAACCATTCCTAAACCAGCTTCAATTTTAGATGGTTCAGCTGATCCTGCTAAATTTATGGCTTGGACTAGTAACTTTATTGAATCATAACCAAGCGCGGCAAAAGCATTTTCTGGTTCTACTCCCCATTTTTCTTTATAATTATTTACAAATGCTCTAACTAATGGGTCAGGACTACTTAAAGAAACGTGAGTAGCAAACAGTACTCCTTCGGCATATTTACCTCCAACTTCCACTAATAACTGAGTGTCAAAGCCATCTGCACCTAATATAGGTATAGTAACTCCTCCTTCCCTTAGTTGCTTAACAATTAAACCAACATTACCGGGAACAGCTCCGATATGTACACAATCAACTTCCCCCTTATCCTGTTGGGCTTTTAAACGGGCTACCATCGATGAATAATCAACCCAGTTAGTTTCAAAAGAATCCTCATAAACTACCTCTCCACCAAAATGTATAAAGGCGTCTTCAAAATATTTACATACTCCCACACTAAAATCGCAGGCTGTATCTACCCAATTTGCAACTTTTTTTAAACCTTCTTTTTTTACAGCATACTCAGCAATAGCCGCTCCCTGTGCATTATCTCCAAAACAGGCTAACCATGCACCGGTCCGCTCTGGAATACGAGGATGAGTAGCACCGGGAGTAATGAAAGATATATTGTTTTCCATGGCAATTGGAGCTGCCGCTAAAACCCAATGAGTGTCACAATAACCTATAATTACTGATACTTTCTCTCTCTCGATTAAACGAATAACCGCTGCTACAACCTCTGACTCATCTGCTTTTGTATCAATACAAATAGCATCCAACTCTCTTCCCAGCACTCCGCCAGACTTATTAATTTCATCAATAGCTAATTGTATTCCATTCCAAGAAGGACCATCGATTGAAGCCCATGCTCCAGTTAAATTTTGCACCACTCCAATCTTAATAGGATTATCTGCCGCCAAAACAACGCCTATAAAACTTGTCACAAGTATTACCAAAACTAACGAAAATAATGATTTTTTAATTAACTTTTTCATTTAAATAGTACCTCCATACTTAAATTTTTTTTAATACTTGATTTCACATATACAGTATTCTTTAACTTCACCTCCTTTAATCTGGATTGTTTTCATCATTAACAGTTGGTGGCTAAATTTATTTTGCTCATTTTATTAGTCAGTGTTTT